>JBPYFF010000509.1:0-5208 GCA_051984455.1 Acidimicrobiales bacterium
GACTTCGGTCTCAGCGCCCAGGAGCAACAGGAACTGTTTCTGAATGGCGCCCGGGCCGCCACAGACTTCGTGATCGCCAAAGCCAAAGCCGGTGGCGTCCCCCGTGGAAGCCACGGCTAGCGAAGCCGCTATCGGCGTCGAGGTCTGTTCACAAACGGTCGCGTCCGCGGGCCGCGAGCAAGTCGGACGACCGCCTTCGTCCCTACTTCAGTCGGCCTCGCCATGAACAGCCCTCCTAACCCTTTGGATAGGGACATGCCAACAGCAGAGGTGGTCGAAAAACTCTCTTCAGGCGCAACACACGGCGACGCGAACGCCGGGCAATCACCGCCCTCGACCCCAGGGCGCTATCAGACCGGGCGCGGCGTGACCAGGCTCCGGCCGTTGTCATGCATGATCTTGCGAATGTCCTGATCGGGAAGCCCTTGCAGCTCTTTTTCGAACGTGGTCGGCTCGGCCAAGCCCTCGGCATGGGGGAAATCAGAGCCGAACACGACCCGGTCGGGGCCAATCCGTTTAACAAGGGCGATGACGTCATCTTCGAAGAATGGTGAGACCCAGACATGCTCCATGAACTGGTCGTACGGGTCGCTGGCAAACGCCCGCGGGAGTTGCACCGCCGTCTTGCGCAGTCGCTTGAGCAACGGCGAGACCCATCCCGAGCCAGTCTCGATGGTGGCGACGCGGATGTTGGGATGCCGGTCGAACAAACCGTCAGCCATCAACGACGCCATCATGTCGTGGATCGGGCTGGCTGACAGCAGGCGCTTGAGTGTCGGCTGCCGGAACGCCTCGACTTCACCGGTCAGGCCCCAGATGCGCTCGTAGTCGGCATAGCCGGAATCACCCCCGTGAATCGCCAGCGTGACACCGGCTTCGTTGAGCCGCGACCAGAACGCGTCGTGAGCGGGATCCCCGGGCGTCCGGCGCCCCATTACGGTGTTCACCGAGCCAGGCCGCATCAGCACGACCCTGACATCCTGGTCCAGGGCCCACTCGAGCTCGCTCACCGCCCAGTCCACGTCGCACAGGCTGACGTAAGGGGCGGCAAAGATCCGGTCTTGGCAGTTGAGCCCCCAATCCTCGTCCAGCCACCGATTGAAGGCGGTGAACGCCGCCATCAACGCCGGTCGATCGTGCTCGAGGGCTGCCTCCATCCCCACACCCAGCGTCGGCAGCAAGATGCACGCTTCGAGCCCCTGCTCGTCCATCACGCGAAGGCGGGCGTCGCGATCGCGGTACTCCGGCCGGGACTCGATCGGCTCGAGGTTTCCAAAGGCGGCTCTCATGTCGCCCACGCCGGCCTTGGCCCGGAAGTACTCAGCGAGCACACCTGGCGGTGAGATGTTCTCGAAGGTGGGATTCGGGATGAACCGATTGACGCGTCCACCGACCAGCAGCCGCTCTTTTCCTTCGATCGTGGCCCACTGCATCGTCCGCTTGCGCATGGCGGGATCCAGATGCCTGGTAAAGGCATCACGAGCCTCGTAGTAGTGATTGTCGGCGTCGAACACCGGAAAGTCGACCAACGCGGTTGTTCCTCTCTGAAGTGTTTACGCTAGCCTAGAATGAGATTCTCGTTTTCGCAACCCACGTCAGGAGTCGCGGTAGTGCATCCTCGGGCAGCAGAGCGGACGCCGTCCGCCCGGGTCCAGTTGTCGGGTTCTCGCGCCGCCCGGCGGGAGCGCATCGTCGGCACGGCCTTTGACCTTCTGATGGAGTCCGACTACGACGCCATCCAGATGCGAGACATTGCTGTGTCTGCGGACGTGGCCCTCGCCACCCTCTACCGCTACTTCCCCTCCAAGGAGCAGCTGTTTGCGGCGGTGCAGCTGGAATGGGTGGAGCGACTCCATCGCCGGGTTGCGCAGCGTCCGTTGGGCGGGGGCTCCAACCTGGATCGGCTGCTGGATGTGATTCACCGGTCGATCCTCGCGTTTCGGAAGAAGCCCCAGTTCTATCGACTGTTGCTGGTGCTGGAAGCGACAAAGGACCCGATTGCCCGTGACCTTTACGAGTCGATGCAGGAGGCGACGACCGTTACCTATCTGGAGGCCATGGTGGGAATCGACGACGAGACTGCCAAGGCCTTGCTCACCGCCACGCTGGCCATTCTGGGTGCAGAGATGAGAGCCTGGGCGCTCGGGAAGCGGTCCCTGGAAGAGGCCGAAAGCAACATCGAAACCTCGCTCGGCCTGCTCTTCACCTATCGCGACCAGGCGGCATCGACTGCGGGGAGGACCGCATGAGCGAGGTTTACTGGGACCCATTCGACGTCGCCCTTGACGACGCGCCCTACGACACGTGGCGCCGGATGCGCGATGAGCAGCCCCTTTATCGAAACGAGCGCTACGGCTTCTGGGCGCTGAGCCGCTATGCGGATGTCGAAGCGGCTCACCGCGATCCCGAGACGTACAGCTCCGCCTACGGGACGGTGCTCGAAACGGTGGGCCCCGGCATGTCTGATACCGGGATGATGATCTTCCTGGATCCACCCGAACACACCCGGCTGCGGCATCTGGTGTCACGCGCCTTTACCCCAAGACGGGTTCAGGGGCTGGAGGGTCAGGTTCGCCAGATCTGTGCCGAGTTGCTGGATGAGGTGCACGACCGGACGACCTTCGACTATGTCCAGGACTTCGGTGCGATATTGCCGTCACGGGTCATCTCCACTCTCCTCGGCGTTCCCCCCGCCGACCAGGACGACCAACGCAAGGTGGTCGACAACCTTTTCCACCTTGAGCCGGGCGCCGGCATCGTCAACGACGTCTCTATCACCGCCGCCCTGACTCTGACTGCCTACTTGCGCGACTTGCTCGCGGAGCGTCACCGACATCCCCGAGAAGATCTGTTGAGCGCACTCTCAAGCGCAGAAATCGACGAGGACGGAGTGGCGCGACGGCTCACGCCCGACGAGGCGGCCAGCTTTGCTGTTCTCCTCTTCACCGCCGGCACCGAAACGGTGGCCCGGTTGCTCGGTAATGCCGCCGTCATCCTCACAGAGCATCCTGGCCAGCGATCGGAGCTGGCCGAGCGGCCAAGCCTGATTCCCAACGCCATCGAAGAACTGCTCAGGTATGAGGCTCCGTCGCCTGTCCAGGGCCGGTGGACCACTCACCCAGTGGAGCTTTACGAAACGGCTGTCCCGGCAGAATCGAAGGTCTTGCTCCTCACCGGCTCGGCCGGACGGGATGAACGGGCATATCCCGAGCCAGATCGCTTCGACATTCATCGGCGATTCGACCAGCACGTCTCCTTCGGGTACGGCATCCACTTCTGCGTGGGAGCCGCGCTTGCCCGCCTGGAGGGCCGGATCGCACTCGAAGAAACGTTGAGGCGGTACCCGACGTGGGAAGTCGACCTCGCCCGCGCCCGGCGTCTTCACACGTCCACAGTCCGTGGATGGGAATCCGCTCCGATTGACGTCCGACCGGGGACCAGCACTGGCTAGCACTGGCTAGCATTCCGGGCGGCCCGCACACCCGGCCGGCGCAAAGCCAGGCGAGCCACATAGCCTTCCCGGAGGAGCAATGTCGACCCAGGCGCCACCGCCAACGGTTGTTCCCTGTCAGGCCTGTGGGCGCAAGAACCGGGTGCCGTCTGCTGCGACCGGTGCTCCCCGATGCGCACAGTGCCATGCGCCCTTGCCGTGGATCACCGAAGCGGCCGACGACAACTTCTCCGAGGTGGTAGAGACGTCGTCTGTCCCTGTCCTCATCGACTTCTGGGCGCCGTGGTGCGGTCCGTGTCGCATGGTGAGCCCGGCTCTGGCCAACCTGGCGCGAGGGATGGCCGGGCGGGTGAAGCTGGTCAAGGTGAATGTTGACGACGCACCTGGCCTCGGGCGCCGGTTTTCGGTCAGCGCCATACCGACTCTGCTCATCCTGTCCCGCGGCCGGCAAACAGCCCGGCGGGCCGGGGCTGCGCCGGAGCACATCCTGCGGGACTGGGTCGAGCAGGCCCTGGCTGCAAGCAGCACAGGTTCCGGCTAGGACCCGACTTACCCTTCTCGCCGGAGAAGCAGGACGCCCGCCGGAGTGAGCCCACCACTGCTCACGACCGCGACCCGGGCGCCGGCCACCTGGCGCTCCCCCGCTTCCCCCCGGAGCTGGACGATCGCCTCATGCAGGAGCCCCATTCCGTGGGTGCGACCGGCCGAGAGCTGGCCGCCGTGGGTGTTGAGGGCCACCACGCCGCCTTCACGAGCGATGGCACGACCGCCGTCAAGGAAGTCCTTCGCCTCACCGATGCCACAAAAGCCGAGCGCTTCCAGCCAGGACACGCAGTTGAAGCTGAACCCGTCATACAGCTCCGCCACCTGGACATCGAAAGGCCGCAGCGTGGTGCGCGACCAGAGGTGGGCTGAAGGACCGAGCACCTGCGGCTCGTGCGTCATGGTTGATTGCTCCCACGCGACCCGTTCGGTGATCTGGGTCCCGACCGCTTCCACCAGGACGGGCGGCTTGGCGAGGTCGCGGGCAGGATCCACCGCCGACACGATCACTGCCACGCTCGCGTCGGCGGGAACGTCGCAGTCGTAGAGACCGAACGGCGTGGTGATCATGCGAGCCGACAAGTAGTCGTCCATCGACATGGGATCGCGGTAGATGGCCTCGGGGTTCAGGGCGGCATTGGCTCGCTGGTTGAGGGCGATCCAGCCCAGCGTCTCGCGCGTTGTCCCGTAGCGCTGGAAATGGTTTGAGGCGTACATCGCCAGATGGTTGGCGGCCGAGCCCACGCCGAACGGGGCGCTGTACCCCGGCACCCGGGTTGGCCGTCCGCGGCCAAAGCCGCCCATCCCGTACGGGTTGGCTCCGGTGGGGTCTCTGGCCCGTTGCAGGGCAGCAAAGGTTGCTTGCCAGACGGTGCGGAAACAGACGACGTGGCGGGCCAGACCGGCGGAGACGGCCAGCATGGCAGCGATCACCGATCCGGCCGGACCGAAGGTCTCCGCCCCGCCGTTGTACCAGGTGGGACGCAGCCCCATGGCGTCCTCGAGCGCGCTCACTCCCCCCTCGCCGAAGCCTCCTTCCGTCAGGCCGCCCGGATAGGTGGAAAGCCCGTCGATGTCGTCCAGGGAGAGACCGGCATCGGCGACGGCTGCTTTGACCGCCGCGACGGTGAGGGCGAGGGGGGGCAGCATGAGCCGGCGACCGATGGGCGACATGCCAATCCCGCTGATAGCGACGAGGTCCTCAAACTTTGTCG
>JBPYFF010000510.1:0-3744 GCA_051984455.1 Acidimicrobiales bacterium
GTGAGGGCGGCACCGACCGTGCCGGAATGGAGGATGACGTGGCCGACGTTTGCGCCGTGATTGATCCCGGAGAGGACCAACTGAGGGGGCGGCCCGAACGCGCCGGTGAACGCGGCCTGCACAATGAAGGCCGGCGCCGCCTCGACGGCAAGGACCTTGACGCCGTCGAGCCCGTCAACGGTTCGTGCGCTCATGAGGAAGTGGCCATTCTCCTGCACCGCTGCCAACGAGGCGCTGCTCCCGCTGCTATCCCAGCTGGGTGCGGCAACAACGATGTCGAGGCCGAAGTCCCGTCCAGTCGCGGCCAGCAGGCTGATTCCGAGGCTGCCCACCCCGTCGTCGTTTGTGATCAGTGTCCGCATGCCGGTCGTCCCCGAACCTTTCGCCATGCAGAATGGTTTCTGAGTCCACAATCGTCGTCAAGCCGTCAGCCCGACAGAGACTCAGGCCTGGTGACGACTGAGGTAACGAGAGACGACCTTCAAATCCTCCGTGAATGCGATCAACGCCTCTTCCCGTGAGGTCTCATCAGGCGCCCGCAGGATGGAGGACGGATGGACGGTGGCGAGCGCCACGCCGGACCAGTTGCCGAGCGTGAGGGGCAGAATGTCTCCCCGCTGTTTGCTGACCCGAAAGCTCGCTCCATGGAGTGCCTTGGCTGCAGTCGCGCCGAGGGCTACGACCATCCGGGGCTGAACCGCCTCGAGCTCTCCTTCGAGCCAGGGCCGGCAGGCCACGATCTCGGTCTGATTCGGTGTCCCGTGGATTCGCCGCTTGCCCCGCGGCGTCCACTTGAAGTGCTTGACGACATTGGTGACGTAAACGCGAGTGCGATCAATGCGTGCGTCAACCAGGACGCCGTCGAGCAGCCGCCCCGCCGGTCCCACGAACGGCTTGCCCTGTCGATCCTCCTGGTCTCCGGGCTGCTCACCTACCAGCATCACATCGGCGTCCATCGGCCCCTCGCCGAAGACCGTCTGGGTCGCTCGCTGATAGAGATCGCATCGCGTGCACGTGGCCGCGTCACGACGCAGGCGTTCAAGGGCGGCGCTCGCAGCTACCACCGACGTGTCCTACCCCGATGGTGAATCCCGCAACCGCTGGTTGAGGAGGTCTAACTAGAGTTCTCCTGATGCGGTTCTGGACCGTTGACGAGGCTCAGGCCTATTTGCCCCGCCTGCGTCAGATGCTGGCCGCGATACGCGGTGTGGCAACCGGTGCAACCAAAGCGTCGACCAATGGTCACGGGCCGGTCGGCGTTGCCGGCGAGATCAGGGAAGCCCTGCAAGAGCTTGAGGCGGGCGACATCATCTTGCGCGACGCCCAGTCCGGCCTGATCGACTTCCATGCCAAAGGGCCCGACGGGGTGGTGTATTACCTCTGCTGGCGCGATCCTGAACCCGACCTGGCCTGGTGGCACCTTCCGGACGAGGGTTTCGCCGGGCGCAAGCCTCTCCCGAGGGACCCATAGTGAGCACCAGAAAGCTGATTATCGCTGCACTCGTCACCGGTGTTGCCATCCTCGTCGCCTTTGCCGTTCAGGTCACCCTCGCCGCCCACTAGGGGTTAAGCCCAGTACATCCCAACGCTTATTAGTCTGAATAGGCGTCGGCGAGGATCGGCAAGCGTCGGCGAGGAGGTGTCCGATTGGCCGAGCAGTTCGATGTCGTCGTCATCGGAGGTGGCCCCGGCGGGTACGCCGCTGCCCTGCATGGCGCGCTGGCAGGCCTGAACATTGCGGTCATTGAAAAGGCGAAGGTCGGCGGGACGTGTCTTCACCAGGGCTGCATCCCGGCGAAGGAGTTCCTGGAGACGGCGACGGTCTACCGGACCGTGAGTGGCGCGAAAGAGTTCGGAATCCTCACGAACGGCCAGACCGTCGACTTCGCCCAGTCCCAGGCCAGGAAGCAAAAGGTCGTCGACCAGCTCTGGAAGGGTCTGGCCGGCCTGATGAAGAAGCGCAAGATCACGGTCATCCAGGGCACCGGGACGTTGTGGCCGAACCGGACGGTAAAGGTCGACGACGGCACCGAGCTCAAAGGGCGTTACGTAATCCTCGCGTCAGGCTCGCTGCCCCGGACCATTCCTGGCTTCGACGTCGACGGCAAGCTCGTACTGACGTCGGATGAGGTGCTCGCCCTCGACCATCTGCCCCCGCGGGCAGTCGTGATCGGCGGCGGAGCCGTCGGCTGTGAGTTTGCCTCCATGCTGAGCGACCTCGGCACTCAGGTCACCATCCTCGAGGTCCTGCCCAAACTTCTGCCCGGCTGTGACAAGGATGTCGTCGACGTTCTCGCCCGGTCGTTCAAGCGGCGGGGCATCGACATCCGCACCGGCGTGACGGTGCATGGCCACAAGCCCAACGCCGGCGGGACGGCGACGACGGTTCTGTTCGGGGACGGTGATGAGGTGGAGGTCGACGCCGTAGTGGTGTCGGTCGGGCGCCGGCCTCTGTCCGACAACCTGGGACTGACCGGCACCGCGGTGGAAGTAGACGAGCGTGGCTTCATAACGGTTGATGACCACATGCGCACAGGCGAGCCAGATGTCTTCGCGGTGGGCGATGTCATTGCGGGGCCGGCACTGGCCCACGTCGCATTTGCCGAGGGCATCCTGGTGATCGACCAGATCCTTGGTGATGATGTCGTACCGGTGGACTACAACCGGGTCCCGTGGTGCATCTACTCTCATCCGGAGGTGGCGTTCGCCGGGTACTCCGAGGAAGCCGCCAAACAGGCCGGCTTCAACGTGGTCGCCAAAAAGGACCCCTATGGAGGAAACGGACGCGCCTTGATCATCGGGGACCCGGAAGGCATGGTCAAAGTGATCGCCGAGAAGGGTCCCGATGGCCGGGCGGGCGCCATCCTCGGTGTGCACATGGTGGGCCCGTGGGTGACCGAGCAGCTGGGGATGGGATACCTGGCAGTGAACTGGGAGGCCTCCGTCGACGAGACCGCCCATTTCATCCAGCCCCACCCGACCCTGTCGGAGACCTTTGGCGAGACGGTGCTTGCGCTGACCGGAAGGGGGTTGCACGTTGGCTGACGTGACCATGCCGCAGCTGGGCGAAACGGTGACAGAAGGAACCATCACCCGCTGGCTCAAGCAGGTCGGAGATCCGGTCGCCGAGGACGAGGTCATCTTCGAGGTCTCCACCGACAAGGTGGACTCGGAAGTCCCGTCGCCCAGCTCCGGCTACGTGGCCGAGATCCTGGTGCCGGAGGGCGAGACCGTCGACGTTGGCACCCGCCTGGCCGTGATCACGGCCGACGCCCCGGCTGAGGGCGGGGCCGCCCTCTCTCCCGAACCTGAGCCGACCGCAGAGCAGGCAGAAGCCGCGCCCGAGCCGGAACCCGCGCCCGAGCCGGAACCCGCACCCGAGCCGGAAACCCCGCCTGAGCGAGGGCAGGAAGCTCGGCCCCTTCCAGTCGGGCCGCGGGCAAGCGCTTCCGCCCCGTCGGGTCCGGCCGGAGCTACTCGCCCGCCCGATGCCCGTCCTCCCAGCGGACCTGGCGGGTCCGGACCGGGCGGCACCGGACCGGGCGGCACCGGACCGGGCGGCAGCGGTCCCAGCAAGGTCCTGTCCCCGGTCGTCCGAAGGCTCCTGGCCGAGCACAACCTCGACCCCAACCAGATACGAGGCAGCGGGCAGGGCGGCCGCATCACGCGGGATGACGTGCTGGCGCTGATCGATCAGCAAGGCGCAACTGCGGGAAACGGCGAGACGGCAAGCACCCCGCCCGC
>JBPYFF010000511.1:0-5780 GCA_051984455.1 Acidimicrobiales bacterium
TCGACCGGCCGCGTACCTGGCCAAGACGGTCGCGACGCTGGACGTGCTGTCGGGCGGCCGGGTCGATCTCGGTGTCGGCACCGGCTGGCAGCGGGAGGAATACGAGGCGGAGGGTCTCGATTTCACCCGCCGGGGGCAGCTGTTGACCGACACGGTCGCCGCCTGCCGGGCTTTGTGGGAGGACACGCCGGCCACGTTCAAGTCGGCGTCGCTCTCGTTCGTCGATATCTTCTGCGAACCGAAGCCGGTGCAGAAACCGCTTCCGGTCTGGTTTGCGGGTGTGCTTCATCGGCGCAACGTCGACCGCGTCCTTCGCCTGGGGGACGGGTGGATACCCATCATGGGAGCGACGATCGATGACATTCGGGACGGTGCGGCCCGGCTTCGCGACGAGTTTTCCCGCTCCGGCCGTGCTCCCGAATCCCTGCAAGTTCAGGCGCCCGCCAGGATGGTCCGCGGAAAGGACGGCGCCTGGGACGTCGCCGCCTCCATGGCATCGGTCCCGACGCTGGTCGAGGCGGGGGCAACCGACATCCACGTGACGCTCCGGCCCTTCTGCCCGACGCTGGACGAGGCGGGCGACGCACTCCTGTCCCTCGTGGGAGCGTTTCAGGCCGTCACGGCTTAGCCGATCGCGATCGGGTTGACAGGACTGCCGGTCGCGCCCGTGACGAGGAGCGGCGCCACGACCAGCAGCGACTCCGACACGCCCTCGGCCGCCAGGTCGCGCAACTGGAGGTGCTCGATGAGCGGCACCCCCAGTCGCAGGAGGAGCTCCATGTGCACGCCCAGGAAACGGTTGTCATCGAAGGGAATGACCTCGACCGCGGCGTTGTCGGCCCCCACGGCGGCGATGTCGTTGTCACGGATGTACTCGACCGCGCTCAGGCCGATGCCCGGCTGGGCAAAGGGCGGCGGCGCGCCGTTCAGCGAGAAGAAGAAGTCCAGGTAGCCCGTTCTCACCAGCAGGATGTCGCCCGCCCCGACCTCGACGGCCTGGGCTTCGGCGCAGGCGGCCAGGTCCTCACCGGTGATGACCTGACCGGGCTCCAGCCACTCGACTCCAGCCTTCCGGGGCAGGTCCAGGAGGACTGCCCGGCCGGCGATACCCCGGACCTTGTCGATGCCACAGTGAGGCGCGCCACTGTTGGTCCGAAACGAGTCAGCGGGGAAACCGTTGTAGATGGCACTGCCCGCATAGACGTGACAGAGGGCATCCATGTGGGTGATGGTGTGGGACGCCATCACGAGGATGTCCTCGTTGACCCCGACGTCAGGCGGGGCGCCGTACATGGTGAACATTCCAGGGTCGGCCTGGTTCATCAAGGTGAGCCGCTGCGGGGCGCCGCGGTAGTCCAGGATGGGCATGCCCTCTCGCTGGACAGGGAGGCCCAGGTGGTAGACCTTGCCGGTCCGGCACACCCGGGTGGCGGCCAGCACGACCTCGGGCGTGAGCAGGTTGAGCGTGCCCCGCTCGTCCTCTTGGCCCCACCGTCCCCAGTTCGCCCCTTTTTGCTCAGCGCTGACGGCCACGAGCCCTCCCTTTGCGTGAGTAGATCGACAACAGGGGACCGGCGGGGATGCTATCCGCCGCTGTAGGTTGCGGCCATGGAACCGGTCGAACGTCTGATGGCGACGGAGGAGATCAAGCAGCTGAAGGCGCGGTACTTCCGCTGTATGGACACCAAGGACTGGTCGGGGTTCGAGCAGGTATTCGCGGCCGACGCCGTCATGGACATGTCGAGCGAGATGCGGGACCAGACGACGAGGGGCGGAATCACCCGCGGAGGGGCGCAGATTGCGGCGATGGTACGGACCGTCGTCGGTCCGGTCGTGACGGTGCATCACGGTCACATGCCCGAGATCGAGATCACGTCGCCGACCACCGCCAGTGGAGTGTGGGCGATGGAGGACAAGTTGCGCTGGCCGGAAGGGTCCCCGGTCCGGACGATGCACGGCTACGGCCACTACCACGAGACCTACGAGCGGACCGAGGACGGATGGCGGATTAAGACCATCACCCTGACCCGTCTGCGGGTCGACACCGAGTTGAGCAGGCGGATCGAGCACGGGGAGCAAGGATCAGGTGGCGGTTGACACCCGCGCCATTAGTTGACAGAGTCTTACAATGATTCCGTCCGACATCGGGGTCGTGGATCTGATGATCGCGTTCCCGAGTGCCAATGCCCGCCGCAACTACGACTTCATGCAGCCGCTGCTGAGGGACGAGGCGAGCGGGCGGATGGACTTTCCGGTCGAGTACATGTTCAAGCAGGTGCCGAACCATCTCGACGAGGGCCAGGACCCCGTCGAGGTGACGCTGAACGAGATGGACCGCCACGGCGTCGCCATCGGGCTCATCGGCATCGGCGGCAAGGTGGCCGCCCGGGCCCTGAAAGAGCACCCGGATCGTTTCCGTGCCAGCATCGAAGTGGATCCGAATGACATCACGGGGGCGGTCCGGCGCATTCGTCAGGCCCACGCCGAGGAGGGCGTCAAGGCCGTCTCCTCGTTTCCCGCCGGTTGCAACCCCCAGGTTCCTGTCAGCGACCGGCGCTATTACCCCATCTTTCAGACCTGCGTCGACCTCGATATTCCCATCATTCTCAACGCCGGCATCGCGGGGCCGAGGATGCCGTCCGCTTGTCAGGACGTCATGCATTTCGACCAGGTCTGCTACGACTTTCCCGAATTGCGGGTCGTGATGCGCCACGGTGCCGAACCATGGGAGGCGCTGGCCGTCAAGCTCATGCTGGAGTGGCCCGGTCTGTACTACATGACCAGCGCGTTCGCACCCAAGTACTACCCGAAAGCCGTCATCGACTACGCCAACACCAGGGGCGGCGACAAGATCATGTATGCCGGCTATTACCCCATGGGCCTGAGCCTGGAGCGCATCTTCACCGAGCTCCCCAACGTTCCCTTCAAGGACGAGGTCTGGCCCCGGTTCCTTCGCGAGAACGCCATGCGGGTGTTCAAACTGGACGGCTGATAGTGACCACCGTGGCCTCGGATCGCTATGTGCTGATCTCCGCCGACTGCCATGCCGGGGGCAACATGGAGACCTACCGCACCTATCTCGATCCCGCCTATCGGGACGAGTTTGACCGCTGGCGGAGCGCCTATCAGAACCCTTTCCGCGATCTCCAGGGCGGCAACCGCGACCGCAACTGGAACGACGACCGGCGTGTCCGCGAGCTCGAGGAGGACGGGATCGTGGCCGAGGTGGTGTTCCCCAACACCGTTCCTCCGTTCTTTCCGACCGGAGCGCTGGTGGCCCGACCGCCGTCGCCGCACGAGTTCGAGTTGCGCCTGGCCGGTATCCGCGCCCACAACCGGTGGCTGGTCGACTGGTGCGCGGCCTACCCCGACCGGCGAGCCGGCATTGCCCAGATCTTCCTCAACGACATCGACGAGGCCATTGCCGACGTCCGCTTCGCCCGGGATCACAGCTTGCGAGGCGGTGTTCTGCTGCCGGCGGTACCCGATGACGCCAAACACCTCAAACCGCTGTATGCGCCCGATTACGACCGCCTCTGGGCGGCGTGCGAGGAGCTCGACGTTCCCCTCAACAACCATTCGGGGGGAGGATCGCCCGACTACGGGCCGTACCTCGCCGCCGGACCGGTCTGGGTGGCGGAGACGAGTTTCTTTTCCCGCCGGCCGCTGACGCACCTCATTCTGGGCGGGGTTTTCGAGCGATTTCCCCGATTGCGGTTCGTCCTGACCGAGCAGGGGTGTGCCTGGATACCCCCGTTGCTGGCCCAGCTCGACGGCTACCACGCCCAGATGCGAAAGGGCCGGATCGGGGAGCTCAAGTACCGGCCCGAAGAAGTCCTGCCCTTCCGGCCGAGCGAGTACTTCGCCCGTAACTGCTGGGTGGGCGTGAGCTTCCCGAGCCCGTCGGAGGCCGGGGCCCGCCACGATGTCGGCCTCGACCGGTTCATGTGGGGGAGCGACTATCCGCATCACGAGAGCACCTACCCCTTCACCCGTGAAGGTCTGAGGAGGGCCTTCGCCGGGACAGAGCCGGCCGAGCTCCGGCAGTTGCTGGCGGGCAACGCCGCGAGTGTTTATGGTTTCGACCTCGAGCGGCTGCAGCCGGTGGCTGATCGGGTGGGTCCGTCTGTCGACGAGCTCAACGCGCCGCTCACCGCCGTCCCTGCCGGGGCCACCAGTCCCGGGTTTTTCCGGCCGTGAACGCCGTCAACGAACGCTGGCCAAGAAAGGAGCTCACCCGGTGACGTCTGTGACGTCTGTGACGTCTGTTCTCGAGTTTCCCTACAAGCGGTCCCTCGGGCCGGTCATCGGCGGGTTCCTGACCGGCCTCCGCGATGGCCGGATCCTCGGCATTCGCGCGTCCGGCGGCCGGGTGCTCGTTCCTCCGCTGGAGTACGACCCCGAGACCGGTGACGGCCTCGACCCCGAGCTCATTGAAGTCGGCCCGGGGGGAGTGGTGACGTCCTGGGCGTGGGTGGCTACCCCGACCCAACGTCATCCCCTCTCTCACCCCTTTGCGTTCGCGCTGATCCAGCCAGACGGCGCCACCAGCGCGCTGGTTCACGCCGTCGACGCCGGCGATATGAACAGCATGCGCACCGGTATGCGGGTCACTCCCCGGTGGCGGGAGGAACGGGTCGGCCGCATAGACGACATCGAGGCGTTCGTGCCCGAAGGTTTCAAGGAGGCCACCAGATGACCGAGTCATCCGAGCCCGTCGTGGTCATGGAGCACCTGGTCTCCCTGACCTATGACGAGGACCTCCCGGCCAACCTGGTGCGCTTCGGTGAGGCGCTCATAGACGGCCGCGTCATCGGACAGCGCTGTCCCGTCTGTCACCGGGTCTACGTCCCCGGCCGGGGCTACTGCCCCCTCGATGTGATCCCGCTGAGTGTCGAGCACGAGGTCGAGGTCGCCGACCGTGGGGTCGTGACGGGCTTCACCATCGTCGCTCCCGTCCGGTACTACGGTCAGACGAAGACCGAGCCGTTTATCTACGCGTCGGTCCTGCTTGATGGCGCCAGCGGCACGCTCGGGGGCCAGGACATCTCCGGCATCCCGCCCGACCAGGTCAGTATGGGCCTTCGCGTCGCCGCGGTGTGGAAGCCGGTCGAGGAGCGGAAAATGGAGGGCCTGAGCGCCAGGGGATGGGGATCGGTCGCGGCGGCGATCACCTCGTTCACGCCGACGGGGGAACCCGACATGCCTCGCGAGCACTACCAGGAGCACATCATCTGATGGCTGCCATCGACGTTGCCATTGTGGGGTGGGCCCAGACGCCCTCCGTTCGCCGTTCCGCCCGAAGCGAGCCCCAGCTCTGTTTTGACGCCATCCAGGGCGCGGTCGAAGACGCCGGGATCAACCGCCGGGAGATCGGGTTCACCTGCTCGGGAAGCTGTGACTACCTGACGGGCGGTCCCTTCGCGTTCGTCTCGAACCTGGAGGCTGCCGGCGCCTGGCCGCCGATTTCCGAGTCGCACGTGGAGATGGACGGAGCATGGGGTCTGTACGAGGCGTGGGTCCGCCTCCAGCACGGCGACATCGAGAGCGCACTGGTGTTCGGTTCGGGCAAGTCCTCTGCCTCGAGCCCGGCCGAGCTGTATCCGCAGCAGCTCGACCCCTATTACCTGGCGCCGATCGGGCTGGACCCGGTCTCTATGGCCGCCCTTCAGGCCAGGGCCCTGCTCGACGCCGGACGGGCGAGCGAACGTGACCTGGCCGAGATCGCGGCCCGGAGCCGCCGCAATGCCATCAACAATCCCAACGCCCAGGTGCGGGGC
>JBPYFF010000512.1:0-3286 GCA_051984455.1 Acidimicrobiales bacterium
GTCGCTCAGCGAGGAGCCCGTCGACACCACCGCCACCGATGGCCGAGAAGAGCGGGTCGTGTCGGTACTGCCTGCCTGGTCGGCACGGACAAACCTCGACCTCGGCGACGAGGAGTCGCTCGGTTTCCCGGCCGCGGCGGGAGCCATCGCCGGAGCCCTCGAGCTGAGAGATTGGAGCTACCGGGCCCGTCAGGCTGCGACGGCCCGCTACAGCGCCGTTGGCTTCGAGGCGGCCGCCGTCACCGGTCTGTTCATGACACTATCAATGCCAGCTTTCCGCCCGGGGCTGCGACGGGTCGCGACTGTCAGGTTCGCTCATCCGTTCGCGGTGGTAGCTGCCGCGGCCGACGACCCGCGGGTTCCTCACACCAGCCAGGCCCCCGGCCCGTGGCACGGGCTTCCGGTCTTCTCCGCCTGGGTCACCGAACCGACGGACGCCTGAACCCGTCCACTACTCGTGACCGGACAGGAACCGATCGATGACCTGAGCCGTCAAAGGGTCGTGGAACGTGTTCGACAGGTCGCCTTTGTCGTGCTGCTGCTGGTCATTGCAGTGGGCTGCGCTTCGTCGTCGACGGCCCGGGTGCGAACCACCGGGACGTCGCGACCGACCCAGGAGGGCGACCTTGCCGCGGCCACCACCGTGAACCGACACCGAGCCGAGTCCGAGGCGGAATCTTTGCTAAGGCAAGCCGTTGTGCCACCCGGCGCGGTGCGCCTGACCACGGCTCCTCCCCAGCTGCCGGGTCCGATATTGGGAGCACCCACCACCATGTCGCTGATCGATGACGTGGCGTTCTGGCGGGTGCCGCTGTCGCTGACGGATACCCTCGCCTGGTTGCAGGCTCGCCCTCCGGCGGGGTTGGTGCCATCGGGGTTGGCGTCACGAGCGCAGGGGAGACTGCCGGCCGTCGGAGGGTACGGCTATGCGGCGCCGGATAGCAGCGCGTGGAGGCAAGCCGCTCTTGAGCTCGGCGCAGCCTCGACAGGGTCCAGCAGCGCGGTCGTGAGAGCCGACGGTATGGCCGTATGGCTCGATCCTCGCCCGCTCCCAGACGACCAGCCAGGCCAACGGATGCGGGTGACCCTCGCCTCCGGGTGCCCGACGAGCGACGCTGGCCAGGTCGGGGTGACGAATACCGGTTCCAAGCTCGATCTGTCACTGCTGCCGTCAACTCCACCGAGCGCCGGGCTGATCTGCCAGTACAGCGGCTTCAACGGCAACCGCTTCGCCCTCACTTCGCACGTAGCTCTCGATGCGTTCGCTGCTCAGCGGTTGGCGGCCGCGGTGAATGAGACCCCTCTGAGCCATGTCGACGGTGCGGTCCAGCACTGTCCGAGTGGTGAAGGCTCCGCCACGGTGATCGCACTCGGGTACCCGAACGGAGAAGTCGTCGACCTCTGGCTGTCGACAACTGGCTGCCCGTTTGTTGCTAACGGCCACATCTCAGCCACCCCCGCAAACCTCGAGCGTGCCATCAGCAGCGGATAGCTAGCTGTGGACTTTTGGCCTCACAAACTCAGAGGTGGGTGGTGTCGAGAGTTTGGTGTCGACAGGTTGTCAAACGACAGAGCTGTAACTCATCGACCCGGCAAAGTCGGTGCTCAGAGTGGGTGGGCCGGGCTGGATTCGAACCAACGTAGGCGTACGCCGGCAGATTTACAGTCTGCTCCCTTTGGCCACTCGGGCACCGACCCGTGCAAACGACGAAGATAGCGTGTTTGCCATGCCCACCTTCGACGTCGTATCCCAGGTCGATATGCAAGAGGTGAGGAACGCGGTGGATCAGTCCGCCAGGGAGATCTCGACCCGTTTCGACTTCAAGAACACCGACTCGACGGTGGAGCTCGCCGGCCACGAAATCCGGCTGCACTCCTCGACCGAGGACCGGCTGCGGGCCCTGGTCGTGGTGCTGGAAGAGAAGCTGGTAAAACGCAAGGTTTCGCTGAAGGCACTCGACCACGGCAAGATCGAGGAGGCCGCCAAAGGAACGGCGCGCCAGACCATCACCCTGAAGGCCGGCATCTCCTCAGACAACGCCCGGGCCATCAACAAGTTCATCAAGGACAGAGGGCCAAAGGGCATCTCCTCCCAGACGCAGGGCGACCAGGTCCGCGTCTCGGGGAAGAAGAGAGATGACCTCCAGGCCGTTATCGCGGCCCTGCGGGACCACGACTTCGGCATTCCCCTTCAGTTCGAGAACTTCAGGGACTGACCCTCGAGCCTCCTAGCGGGCCCACTCCTTCGCCCGCAGCCGGCTGATGCGGTCCTGCGTCGGGGGATGGGTATTGAACCAGTTCTTGAACTGGATTTCCTTGCCCGTAATCGGGTTCACGATGTACATGGACGCCGCCTCCGGGCGGACGTTCATGGGAACCTGCTTGGAAGCCGCATCCAGCTTGGCCAGGGCACGAGCCAGCGGCTCGCCGTCGCCGATCAGGCGAGCGCCGGACCGGTCGGCCTCGTACTCCCTGCTTCGGGACAGAGCCGTCTGGAGCAAGAAGGCCGCGAGCGGAGCCAGGATCAGCAAGGCGAGCGATTCGAAGATGTTGGGGCCTTCCCGATTGTTGCCGCCGGCGAAGATGCCGGCGAAGGCGGCCAGCCGGGCGGCAAAGGTGATCATCAGCGCCAGGCCGGCGGCCACCGACGTGATCAGGGTGTCGCGGTTGCCGACGTGGCTGAGCTCATGGGCCAGAACTCCACGAATCTCATCCCACGTGCAGATCTCGAGGAGCCCCCGGGTCACCGCAACGGCAGCATGGCTCGGGTTGCGGCCAGTGGCAAAGGCGTTGGGCTGCCGGTCGTCCGTGACGTACAGGCGCGGCATCGGCATGCCCGACCGCTCGCTCAGCTCGCGGACGATGCGGTAGTAGTCGGGCATTTGCTGCTCGGTGACGGGGGTGGCCCGGGCGGCGGCGATGGCGATGCGGTCGCTGAACCAGTACTGCCCTCCGACGAGCAGCAGGGCGATGATGAGGGCGATTGTCAGCCCGCTCGTGCCCCCGACGACACCGCCGATCAGCAAGATCAACCCACCGAACGCGGCGAGGATGACAGCGGTTTTGACGTTGTTTCTCATTTTCCTGTCCTCTCTCTGAGGATAAACGTACCCCCTGCGCGGAACGTTCCCATCATCTGAGCGCGGCAATTTTTCCCTTCCGATTGCCCTCCAGCCTTCCCGTTGACCGATACTGGTGGTGATGAGTACGGCTGAGGAGGGGGAACGGGGGCTGCGCATCGGCGAGGCGGCCCGGCTGGCGGGCGTCTCGCCCCGCACCCTGCGCT
>JBPYFF010000513.1:0-5740 GCA_051984455.1 Acidimicrobiales bacterium
GGACGCGGTTCGTCCATGCCCCCGGTGGTCGAGCGCCACCGCGGCGAACCCCGCTGAGTTCAGCGCTCGAGCGAAGCGGTCGTAGCGGCCCGAGTGCTCCGATGCCCCGTGCGAGATGACGACCACCGCGCTCGGAGCGTCGACCGTCCACCGGCGAGTGAACACCTCGACGCTGTGTCCATCAACGAAGCTGTGCTCCTCCATCGCCAACCTCCAGCCTGTACGGCCCTATTCTGCTTACCCGGTTTCTGACTGATGCCAGAAGCGGCTGAGGACCTCGTTGCAGCCCGCCGCCCGCTGGACATTGTGCCCGGCGATTGACGACCACGAGCTGCCAGTCGTCGCCCAGGGGTCGTTGCTTCGACCACGACGCGGCCCCATTTGTGATCGCGCCATGGACGAGGACCACCTGGCTGCCTGACCCCCACACATCAGCGTGCATCAGCGACGGACCAGGTCGTTAAAGCGACGGTTGACATCCTGCCAGCGTTCGACTGCATCGCTCTCGTCCCGCCACTGCTCGACCACGGAGTAGCACACAATCTCGTCGGCCCGGCCGGCAAAGCGCTTCAGCAGCTTTTCCGGGAGTTCTGCCCAGGTCGACGTGATGGCGATGGCATCGAGCAGCTCGTCGGCTATCGCCCCCTTCATCGCCTCCAGGTCACCCGCTCGCTGCAACCGGTGCAGCTCCTCGCCCACTCCCGGCCAGCCAGACGCGTCAAAGACGACGCCGTAGCCAGGAGTCGAGCCATAGAAGGCGATGCGCGCCCGAATGCTCTCGCGCTGATGGGCCCTGACGTCCGCGTCGTCCGATACCGCGGTCATGACCGGGCAGATCAGCGCGACACCGTCAGCCGTGCGTTGTGCGACCTGCCGTCCTTCTTCGACGGCGGGCATGACGACGTCGTCGATATAGGCCGGAGTGCTGAGCGGGTGGACCAGCATGCCGTCGGCGACCTCGCCCACCATCCGGCACATCCAGGGCCGAACACCGGCGACGTAGATGAGCGGGTCCGGGTAGTCCATGGGCCCAGGGGACCACGCCGGCGGGAGGAGGGAGAAGGAATAGAAGCGTCCGTCGAATCGAAGCGGCGTCCCCCGGAAGCCTGCATAGATAGCCCTTACCGCCTGCACGTACTCACGCATTCGAGGCCCGGGACTCGAGAAGGCGGCCGAATACCGGCGTTCAACGTGGGCCCGCACCTGGGTACCCAGGCCGAGAATGAACCGGCCCCCGGTTGCCTGAGACAGCATCCAGGCCGCCTGCGCCGTCAGCATCGGGCTTCGGGCAAAGGCGACCGCGACACTTGTCCCCAGCGTGAGTGACGGCGTCGCAAGGGCGGCGGCGGTGCACATTTCGAACACAGGCTGTGCACCTTCCGGTACCCACAGGCCGGCGAAGCCCGCCCGTTCCACCATTTGCGCGGTCTCTTGCAGCTGGGACGGCGTCCGTGCGGCGCCGAATGCCGACAGGACCGGCCTGCCTTGGCGGGATCCACGTGAGCTCATGGAGTCAGCCACCGTAGCGGCCGGCGACCGCCCGGGGCGTTAGGGGTGGGCGACAGGAGAGCGAAGTTGGCATTCTGGCTGCAAAGCCGGCAAAGGAGGTTGTGGTGAACGAGTCGGAGGACCTACAGAAAGCGAGAGCGATCCGGCGGGCGATGCTGGGCGATGAATACGTCGACGGCCAGCTCGCGGATCCCAATCCGGCCATTCGGGAATTCCAGGACTACCTGACGTCGACGGCGTGGGGGGTCTGGACGCGTAACGGCCCGCTCAGCACCCGCGACCGGAGCCTTCTCGTGTTGGCGATGACGGCGGCTCTCGGCCGGCTGGAGGAGTTCCGCCTGCACGCCGGCGCGTTGCAACGAACCGGTGTCACCGATGCCGAGCTGGACGAGCTGCTCTTTCAGGTCGCCGCCTACTGCGGAGTTCCCGCCGGCCAGGCAGCCAAGCGGGCACTCCTCGAGGTTCGTGCCGCCCGGGGCACGGCGCCCGCGTGAAGATCGGCGTCGTCGGCCTCGGCAACATGGGCAGTGTGCTGGCGGAGAACCTGGTCCACCGGGGTGACGAGGTCATTGGGCACGACGTGGCCGGCAACACGGGGTTGCCGGCGGGCGCGACGTTCAGCCCGTCCCTGGAGGGGCTTGCCCGTGCTTCCAGGGTCGTGGTGTTCAGCCTGCCCGACGGGGCGGCGTGTGAGGCCGTGGCCCGCACGATCGTTGCCGAACCCGGCCGGCGGGTGACCCACATCGTCGACACGTCGACCATCGGCGTCGACGCCGCCATCTCTGTCGAGGCAGTGCTCAAGGCCGCCAGCATCGCCTACGTCGACGCGCCCGTTTCCGGGGGTGTTGCCGGTGCCAGGGCCCGAACGCTCGCTGTGATGTACGCCGGCTCCCCTCCCGCGTGCGACGAGGTCGAGCCGGTGCTTGCGGGGCTGAGCGACCGGCGGCACCACGTCGGCGATCGAGCAGGAATGGCCCAGGCGCTCAAGCTGCTGAACAACTTTCTGTCGGCGAACGCGCTCCTGGCGACCAGCGAGGCGATCACCTTCGGGCGCGCGGCCGGCCTCGACATGGCGACGATGCTCGATGTACTGAACGTCTCGAGCGGGCAGAACTCCGCCACGGCGGACAAGTTCCCGAACCACGTGCTGACGGGCACGTTCGCAGCTGGCTTTGCCAACAGTCTGATGGCCAAGGATGTGCGGCTGTATCAACAGGCGGTCGCGGCCCGGGGTACCCCCGACCTCCTCGGCGGTGTCACCGCTGAGGTGTGGCAGGACTTTGCCGACATGCAGCCGGACGTCGACTTCACGCGGATCTACCAGTTCGTGGACAGCGACCGTTAACCCGCTCCGGTCAGGGCTGACCGGGAGGGGGCGGGGCGTTCTGGGGCAGGGTGGGGTCACACCCCCCGACGGGATCGTTGTAGCGGTGGTCAGCCCGCCAGCTGCCGTCCTCCCAGCCGGGTCGCGCCGCGGGCCCCCAGCCGAGCTGGGCCACGACGGTCGCGATGAAGTCGGCCAATCGCACGGCACCGTCGGGACAAAAGTGCCAGTCATCGGGCTTGCGGACGAGGACCAGATGTCCGGTCGCGTCCGGTAGCCAGCGGGGCGTGGTGCCGTTCAGTGCCGTGAACACGGTCGACGGATCGGCGTACGCCGCGATCCCGGGATGACGAGCGGCCGACAGCTGCAGCAGTGGATCCACCGTGCTCCGGAGATTGGCGGGCTTGGTCGGTGGGGGGACTCCTAGCCAGAGAATGCGTCCGCCTGCCGCCGTCAGGATCGCGATGGCGAGGTTGAGAACCGCCTCGTAGGCGGTCCCACCGTGGGCCTCGATGTAGCTGAGATCCCAGCTGCCGAGCATGGCCACAATGAGCTGAGGGCGATTGGCCGCAACGAACCCCGGCCAGGAGGTGCGCCAACCAGAAAAATTGGTGAAGCCAACCCCGGGGAAGGCCACATTGACGACCGTTGTCGTACCGAGCGCCCCGTACAGGGCCTCGATGCCGAGTGAGGCGTCAAACATGCCCGAGTCGCCGATGAGCATGATGCTCGAGGGAGCCGGGACAGTGCGCACAGCTGGCACGGTCGTTGGCGGGACAACGACCGAAGTCGGGGGAGCCGTGGTGGCGACCGTCGTTGGGACCGTCGTGGGGACCGTCGTGGGGATCGTCGTTGAGGAGGCGGTCGTTGTCGGTTGGGCCACGATGCTGGTCGATGCGATCCTGAACGGGGGACTGGTCGCGGAAGAGGATTTCGTCCTGGTGGCGCTGGAACAGCCTGTCGCCGCCACCACCAGCGCCATGGTGGCCGCAAGCAGCCACCTGGACACGGGTCGTCTCATGTCTCACGTCCCCCCTAGGTCGGAGCCTCCAACCCCATCCGTTCCCGGACCGCCGGTAAGATACCTCCCACAACCATAGGTTCCTCTTGCAGAGGGAAGGTCACATCGCTCATCTCGTCGATGGCATGTATTTCCCGTCAGTCGGTCCCGCCGACCGTCGTTAAGCCTTAGCCCGGGCAACCGACGTGAGAGCCGTGGCGGTCATCGCGGGAACTGTGCTGATAGTCGTCGTGGTCAGCGACGCGATCAGCACCCTGATTGTGACCCAGGGACGAAGCGCCGCGTGGCGCCCGACCAGGATCTGGTACCACTACACCTGGTTGATGACCCGGGCGTTTGCCCTCCACGCACCGGCGAAAGCCGCAGAGGTCGCGCTCGATACCTACCCGGCCGTTTCTTTGCTCGGCCTGCTGACCGTCTGGTTGGCCGGCCTTGTCCTCGGCTGGGGGTTGGTCTACTTCGGTCTCGACCTGACGGTGCAGGGCTCGAACGGCTGGGGGACGCTGGTCTACTACGCGGGTACCTCCCTCTTGACGCCCTCGTTTGGCACCGTCCACGACACCCTGCCCCGCATATTGACGCTGATAGAGGTGGTCACCGGTCTTGGCACCATCGCCCTTCTCATCTCCTATCTCCCAACGCTGTACGGTGCCTACAGTCGACGGGAAGCCCGGTTGCTTACTCTCGACGATCCGGCCGGTGGGAGAATCACTCCCGTCCGGGTGGTCGCGGTCCACGCGGCTGCTGGCGATGTCGACTTGCTCTACCGGTTCTTCGCCGAATGGGAGATGTGGACGGCCGAGGTTCTGGAGAGCCACGTGTCCTATCCGATGCTGGCGCTCTTTCGCTCGCAGCACCGCGGTCAGTCCTGGGTGACCGCCCTCGGAGTCGTGACCGACGCCGCCACGCTCACTACCGCATGTGTCTTAGGGGCGGAAAACAGAGAGCCCTATCTGCTCCACCGCCGCGGGAGACGAGCCGTACTGACTATTGCGGACCGACTCCACATCAAGGAGGTGCAAGCAGGCACGTCATGGCTTACCTATGACAATTTCGAGATCGCGTGGCAAGGCCTCAGCGACCTGAACCTGCCGCTTCGTGACAAGGAGGAGGCATGGCTGCGGCTGCAGGACCTGCGCAGACCGTACGGCGCCCGTCTCCAGCAGCTGATCGACTACCTCCTCGCCCCGCACGGGTTCTGGGGTCACTCGGCGGAAGCGACGCTCGAGTACGAGGTGTCCGACGCCGCCGCCCAGGCCCGTGCGCGAGCGCGGTCTCGACGGAGAACCTGACAGCTCGGCCTGATACGTTCACGATCCGTTCAGGACAGACGCGGCAATCCGCCCAACCCGATCCGGGTCGGCGATGACGTCGATCTCGACGATCCGGGCTTCGATGACGGTGAAACCCATTACCGCAAAGGGCCGGCCGCCCATGGTGACCACCGCTCCCGCCGCCCCGTTCACGAGGGCAGGGTGCAGTTCGGAAGCGGGACGGGCGCCGATCAGCGCTTGCCCGGCAACGGCGGCTGCACCCCGGATCACCGTCGAGGCGGCTGGGCGTTTCGGGCCGAAGTCGGCCCGGAGTACCACGTCGGGGTTGAGTAAGGCGACGAGGCCCTCAAAATCACCCGCTCGGGCCGCCAGGTAGAAGGCGTCGATCACCTCCCGCTGGCGGGCCCGGTCCGGTTCCGGGGCCGGGATGTCGGCTCCGCGTACGCGGCGTCGGGCCCGGCTGGCGAGCTGTCTGGCAGCCGCCGGAGTCCGGTCAACCATGGGAGCGATCTCTTCAAAGGGCAAGCCGAACAGGTCGTGGAGTACAAACGCCAGGCGTTCCGACGGAGACAAGGTGTCCAGCACGACGAGGAGCGCCAGGCTGACGGAATC
>JBPYFF010000514.1:0-2721 GCA_051984455.1 Acidimicrobiales bacterium
CAGTTCCAGCACGTCGGCGTGATGGCTGGCCCTGAACAGCACGGCTTGCCGCCGCAGCAATACGCCTTCCTCACGATGACCGAGGACCGAGTCGCACACCGCCTCCGCCTGGGCGGTCTCGTCCTCACAACTTCGCACCAGAGGTCGGCGCATCCCGCTTCGCGTCGCGCCCAGCCCCTTCGGCACGATCGCGTTGGCCACCGCGAGGATCGGCGGTGTGGACCGGTAGTTGCCGCGAAGCCACACGACGGTGGAGCCGGCAAACCGCTCGGGGAACTCGACGATGTTGCGGGGCGTCGCAGCCCGGAAGGCGTAGATGGCCTGAGCGTCGTCGCCGACGACCGTCAAGCCCGAGCCGTCCGGCATCAGCGCGGCCAGGATGTCGGCCTGCAGCGCATTGGTGTCCTGATACTCGTCGACCAGGATGTGGTCCCACAGCCCCGGCTCGGCCACGGCCCGCCAGCACAGCAGCAGGTCGTCGAAGTCCAGCAACTGCTGTTGCCGCTTGCGGGCCGAGTAGGACTCAAAAATGGCGCGGATCTCGCCCGACTCCTCCCGGCACCAGGGAAAGTCGTGGGCGAGCACCGCAGCCAGCCGCTGCTGGGTGTTGACCGCCCGGCTGTAGATGGCGGCGAGGGTCTCCGCCCTCGGGAAGCGCCGCCCCGCCCGCCCCGCTCGCCCCGGTCGCCCTCCCCGCCCTCCTCGCACCAGCGCCAGCAACTCGGTCGCGTCGCCCTGGTCGAGGACACTGAAGCCGGGGTCCAACCCCAGCCGGCGTCCGTGCAAACGGAGCACCCGGCTGGCGACCGCATGAAACGTGCCGCCCCACACCTGGGCGGCTGCGGCGGGCCTGCTCAATCGTCCCGCCCGGGCGAGCATCTCCTGCGCGGCCCGCCGGGTGAACGTCAACAGACAGATCCTGGATGGCTCGACATCGGACTCGATGAGATGGGCGACCCGGCAGGCCAGCGTTCCCGTCTTCCCCGTGCCCGCGCCGGCCAGGACGAGGAGGGGACCGCCGCCGTGCTCGACCGCGGCCCGCTGCTCCGCATTCAACTCGAACATACGTTCCCACGATAGCGGGTTACCGTTCGGGCGTGCGCGCCGTCACTGTTGTCCCGCTCCAGAAGGCTTCGCTCGACCTCACCGACATGCCCGAACCGCCGGAGGAGGACGGCCCTGTCCTGGTGGAGACGCTCGCCATCGGGGTGTGCGGCACCGATCTCGAGATCATCAAGGGCGACTACGGCTGGGCCCCGCCGGGTGAATCCCGGCTGACGCTCGGCCACGAGTCGCTGGGCCGCGTCGCCGAGGCGCCGGCGGCCAGCGGCCTGACGGCGGGGGACCTCGTCGTCGGCATTGTTCGGCGCCCCGACCCCGTTCCTTGCCCCAACTGCGAGGTGGGTGAATGGGACATGTGCCGCAACGGCCAGTACACCGAACGCGGCATCAAGGAGCGACACGGCTACGCGTCAGAGCGATACCGGATCCACCCTGAGCACGTGACGAAGATCGATCCCGTCTTGGGCCACCTGGGCGTGCTGCTCGAACCGACCACCGTTGTCGCCAAGGCGTGGGACCACATTGAGAAGATCGGCCGCCGGGCCCGATGGGAACCGGCCAAGGTGCTCGTCACCGGCGCCGGTCCGGTCGGGCTGCTGGCCGCGATGCTTTCGGTCCAGCGGGGCCTGGAGACCCACGTGCTCGATCAAGTGACCGAGGGCCTGAAGCCGCAACTGGTGGCGGATCTCGGCGCCACCTACCACACAGGAAGCCTGGAGGACGCCGCAGCCGGAGCCGACGTCGTTGTCGAATGCACGGGTGTGGCCCAGGTCGCCCTTGGCGCCCTGTGCCACAACGCCCCCGACGGCATCGTGTGCCTCACCGGTGTGTCGAGCGGCGGCAGGGACTTCGACGTCGACGCCGGGGACCTCAACCGAAAGATGGTGTTGCAGAACGACGTCGTCGTGGGCTCGGTCAATGCCAACCGGCATCACTACCAGCTGGGCGCCGACGCGCTGACCAAAGCCGACCGCGACTGGCTGGGCCGGCTCATCACCCGCCGGGTTCCCCTCAGTCAGTGGCAGGACGCCTACGTCCGTCAACCGGGTGACGTCAAGACGACGCTCGACTTCACCCGATGATTCACACGATGACGCTGCGGATGACCTCGCCCGCCTCCATGGCCCGAAAGGCGTCGTTGACCTCGTCGACCTTGATGCGGCGGGAGACCATGGCTCCGATGTCCAGCCGGCCGGTCTCCACCAGCCCGATGAGCCGGGCGAAATCCCGCCGAACCTGGGCCGAGCCGTACAGGCACCCGAGGATCTTTTTCTCCTCGTAGAAGAGCGGGAAACCCGGCAGGGTCACCTGGGCCTCGATGCGAGGCATCCCCACCACGACCACCGTCCCGCCCCGGCGCGCCGCCATAAAGGCCTGCTGGACGGTCTCGGGCAGGCCGATCACCTCGAAGGCGTAGTCGACACCCCGCCCGCCGGTCAGCGCCTTCACCTGCTCGACCGGGTCGCCGGCACCGGGATCGACCAGATCGGTCGCGCCCAGCTGCTCGCTGGTCTTGCGCTTCAGCTCGACCGGGTCGACCGCGATGATCCGGCCCGCTCCCGCGATCCGGGCGCCCTGGATGACCGACTGACCGACCCCCCCGCAACCGATCACGGCCACCGAGGAACCGGGCACGATGCGGGCGGTGTTGAGCGCGGC
>JBPYFF010000515.1:0-8308 GCA_051984455.1 Acidimicrobiales bacterium
AGATGCCCCGAAGGGCGGCAGCGTCATTCTCGAGGAAGACCCGCTCTGGCTCCTCGGGCGTCTGAAACCATGTCATGTACCAGGACCGTTGGGCCTGGTCGCCTGCGCCATCGGACAGGGCGGCCCGGAATGCGGCGGGATGCGGCGTCGACACGACCGCAAGGCTGCGGACCCGCTCGGGATGACGGGCCGCCATCTGCCAGGCCACGGCGCCACCCCAGTCGTGGCCCACGACGTCGACCCGGTCAACGTCGAGGCTGTCGCTGACCGCGACCGCGTCAGCGACGAGTTCTCCGATTCGGTACGCCTCCGCACCGGGCGGCCGGGCGCCGGGTGAGTAACCCCTCTGATCGAAGGCGACAGCCCTGTAGCCCGCTTCGGCCAACGCGTTGAGTTGGGCGTCCCACGATCGCGACGACTCGGGAAAGCCGTGGAGCAGCAAGACGACCCGCCCTCCGGACGGCCCGGCGACCCGGGTGTCGAAGGTAAAGCCGCCGGCGGTGATCTGGGTCCGTTCCCATGCCGTCATCTGGCTACTCCACCCGCTCGGTCCCGACGAACGCCGACACGTCAGGCCGGCACGCGAACCGCACCGGCATGAACGTCACATCTGCCACCGCCGACGAGGCCGAGACCGGATACGACGGGCGCAGCCGCGGCTGGCCCCAGTGGCTGGCGTCGAAAGCGGCAAGGGTCGGATGCCCCCGGTCGGCGGGACCGAAAGCAAAGTCGCACTCGACCTGGACCAGTCGAAGCCCCAACGGCGTGTGAGCCAGATGCATGGTGTCGGTGTACTGCAGGTCGGAACCGGAGATGGGCTGGGGAAGCGTCAGACCGCAATCCAGCACGATCTCACCCCCCACCCTCACCCACCCCCGGGTGCCGTGATAGCGCCGCTCCACGGAAACGTCGGCCGGCGTCAGCCTGAAGCCCCACTGGCTGGTGAGCAGTCGAGCGGCATCGGGATTGTCGATGAAACCGGCGACGTGGAAACCGCGGCCTCGTACGCCGCTCCGGCAGACCACCCTGGTCTGCACCAGGGTGAAGGATCCGACAACGCTCTCGGGCGCCCGCAGCCACGACCAGGTCAGCGTCGGGGGTGTGACCGGGTGGAGGCCCGGCGGCAGCACCGCTTGTCGAGCGTCACCGTCACCCCACAGTTCCCAGACGACCTGAAGGACTTCGGCACCGGGACAGACCAACGCTTCGGTCGCAAACGCAGACACGGTGGGGGCATCCGCGCCGAGCGTGCCTACATCGGCCGTACCAGTCAGCATCAGCCGCCCGCCGGCCGAAACCTCGGCATGACCTCGGCCGCAAACAGCCGCATGCTGGCCAGGACGTCCTGCTGCTCGACCACCTCGGCCGCGTTGACGAAGAAGTTGATTCCGTCGACGCCGATCGATTCCCACACCTTGATGGCGTCGGCAATGCGGTCGGGGTCGCCGACGCCTATGCCGTCGGGAATGGGCCGGGGCTCACCCGGGCTCTCACCGCGGTGCCGCCCGCCACCCCCGGGCGCCAGGTTGCCCAGCGATTGGTAGGCGCGCGTCGGATACACCTCGCGTGTCCAGAGCAGATGGTTGTTGAGGAGCCCGAACGTCTGCAGGATCCTGCCGCCAACCGATGTTGCGACCGCGTCGTCGGGATGGCAATACAGAAAGTTCAACGTGGAAACCTGGTCATTGACCAGGCTGCTGACGGGGTCGCACAGCTGAATGCGCTTTCGATACTCGCTCGTCCGTCGCTCCTGCTCGGCAAAACTGGCCGCAGCCACGCCCAGGCAGCCAATCCCCCGGTCGGCTGCGTCCAGCTCCGTTCCCGGCGTCGTGACGGTGACCCAAATGGGCGGGTGCGGCACTTGCATGGGCTTCGGGATAACCGACCGCTCGGGAAAGGAAAAGGTGGCCCCCTCGTATGCCACCCGCTCCTCGGTCCAGAGACGGGGCAGAACATGCACGTACTCGTCCCATGACATCTTGGTCGTATCGGGGTCGACCCGGAAGCCGCCCAGCTCGGTATACGTCGACGCCCGGGCCGTCCCGAACTCGAGCCGGCCTCTCGAGACGATGTCGAGCGCGGCGGCCCGTTCCGCCACTCGCAGAGGGTGGTTCATCTGAGGAATGCAAACCACCGCCCCGTGCCCGATCCGGATGCGTTCGGTCTGCATCGCGACCGCGGCGAGGAATACCTCCGGCGCCGAGCAATGCGAATACTCCTCGAGAAAGTGATGCTCCACCGCCCAGAGGCTGTCGAAGCCGAGCTCGTCGGCCAGCCGGGCCTGCTCCAGGGCGTTGTGATAGACGAGCTGTTCTTGATCCCGTGCCAGCGGGCGCGGCACGGAAAGCTCGAAGAAGATGCCGAACTTCACTCTTCGAGCACGGTACGGGCGACCGGCGTGTCGACGATCAGCTGATTCCACTCGGTGAGGCGATCCCGCACCTCGGCGGGTGTGAGCGGGAGGGTGTCGTCCTTGACACGATCGACGATGTCACGCTGGACCTCGTAGTGATGGGCGGCGCCCTGAAAGAGCGGAGTGCGGAGGGCCATGAGGTCGGGCGGCCCGCCCCCAAGAAATCCCCAAAGGGTAAAGGCGAACTCCATGTCGTAGATGACCGGTGCCCGGCCAAACCGCGCCGCCCTGTGGCTGCCTACCGCAAAACAACCGGCGATGGCGTCGCTGACCGACTCCCCTTCCGGCAGGTCCAAACGGTCCTCGAACCTCCTGGCCAGCCTCATCCCGTAGCCCAGGTCGGGGCCGGTGCTGCCGAACCGCGGTCCCTTCGGCGGTACCGGTGCCGGCACGTCTGCGGGACGTGACGCAACCCACCGAGAGGGCACCGGAAGCCGCTCCACCGGCCGGACCCGATCGGCGGCCGTGGCAGGCACGTAACTCGGTTGCGTCACCGCGATTCCACCCCGTGCAACAAGCCGAAGACGATGGAATCGGCCAGCGCCTCCCACGACGCCTCAATGATGTTCTCGGAGACGCCGATGGTGGACCAGCTCCGCTCTCCATCGGTCGTGTCGATCAGCACCCGCGTGATCGCGCCGGTGCCCTTGGCGGTGTCCAGCACGCGGACCTTGTAGTCGGTCAGGTGAAGGTGGGCCAGCTCCGGGAACTTGCTGCCGATCGCCTTGCGCAACGCGGCATCCAGGGCGTTCACGGGGCCGTTCCCCTCGGCCGTGGCCAGGACCCGCTCATCGCCGGCGTGGACCTTGATGGTTGCCTCGGTGACAAAGGCCCCGTCTTCCCGCTGTTCGGTGATCACCCGGAAGGACTCCAGCCGGAAGAACGTCTGCTTCCACCCGGTCGCGGCTCGCATCAACAATTCCAGGGAGCCGTCGGCGACCTCGAAGTGGTAGCCGCGGTGCTCGAGTGTCTTCAGGTTGTCGAGGACGTCGGCCAGCACCGGTCCGTCCAGATCGAGGCCGAGTTCGGATGCCTTGAGCTGCACGGTGCTCCGGCCCGACATCTCGGAAACGACGAAGCGGCTGCCGTTGCCCACCGCATCGGGCGGAACGTGCTCGTAGGCATCCCGGGCCCGGACGATGGCACTGGTGTGCAAACCCGCCTTGTGGGCAAAGGCCGAACCGCCCACGTACGGCTGGTGGGGATCGGGCGCGATGTTGACCAGCTCGGCGATGTGATGGGCAACCGGTGTCAAACGCTCGAGCCGTGCCCGCTCGATCGTCCGTACTCCCATCTTCAGCGTCAGGTTGGGAACGGCCGAGCACAGGTCGGCGTTCCCCGTTCGCTCGCCGTAGCCGTTGATGCAACCCTGGACCTGGGTGACGCCCTGCCGGACGGCGACCAGCGAGTTGGCCACGCCACAGCCGCTGTCGTTGTGGAAGTGACAGCCCAGCTGAACGTCCACGGCGTCGCGGACCTGGCCGACGATCCGTTCCGCCTCGTAGGGAAGACAACCGCCGGTGGTGTCACACAGGACGAGAACCTCGGCTCCCGCCCGTTGGGCTGCCCTCAAAATGTCAATGCTGAAGGCGGGGTTGACACGGTAGCCATCGAAGAAATGCTCGGCGTCAAGGAATACCCGCCGGCCTTGTTCGACCAGATAGGCGACCGAGTCAGCGACCATGTCGATCGCCTCGGTCAGCGAGGTCCGCAGCGTCTCGGTCACATGCCACTCGGCCGCCTTGGCCACCAGACAAACGGCGGAGGTCTGGGCGTCCAGAAGATGGCGCAGCACGGGATCCGACGACGCCTCGCCCCCCGCCTTCCGGGTCGATCCGAACGCAACCAGGGTGGCGGTGTGGAGGTGGAGCTCACCCGCGGCCGCACGGCGAAAGAACTCCTCGTCCTTGGGGTTGGCTCCAGGCCAGCCGCCTTCGATGTATTGCACGCCGAGATGGTCGAGCTGCTCGGCCACCCGCAACTTGTCGTCAACGGTGAGCGAAAGACCCTCCTGCTGGCTCCCGTCGCGAAGGGTGGTGTCGTAGATGTCGACCGCCTCCGGCAGCTCCGGTACCGGGGGCGAGACATGCATGTGGTTACCCGACATACTCGGCCCAGTCCTTGTAGCGGTCGAGCTGACCTCGCACCGCCGATTGGAACACTTCCTGGATCTTGCGGGTGATCGGACCGGGCTCGCCGTTGCGGCCGACCACCCGGTCGTCGACCGAGCGAATCGGCACGACCTCGGCTGCGGTCCCGGACAAGAACGCCTCCTCGGCCGTGTACAGGTCAGAACGCAAGATGTGGCCGATCTCCACGTCGTACCCGAGGTCCCGGGCGATGGCCAACACGGAACTCTGGGTGATGCCCTCCAGAGCACCGGCGGACAGCGGAGGCGTGATCAGCCGGCCGCCCTTGACCACGAAGACGTTCTCTCCCGTGCACTCGCTCACGTAGCCCTGGGGGGAAAGGAGGACCGCCTCGTCGTAGCCGGCCTTCAGCGCCTCCACCTTCGCCATCGAAGAGTTCAGGTACATGCCGGTCCCCTTGGCCGCCGGAGGCATGGCGTTGGGGTCATGCCGGAGCCAGGAACTGATCTTCACCCGAACCCCGTGCCTGACTCCTTCGTCACCGAGGTAGGTTCCCCAGGGCCACACCGCGATCGAGACCCGCACCGGGCACGGCAGCGGGTTGAGGCCCATTTCCCCGTAGCCCAGGTAGATGAGGGGCCGGATATAGCACTCGGGCAGGCCGTTGACCCGGACGGTCTCTTTGGTCGCGTCGATGATCTCCTCCGCGGTGAAGGGGACGTCGATCAAAAAGATCCTGGCCGAGTTGAACAAACGGGCGATGTGGTCGGTCAGCCGGAAGACGGCCGGCCCCCGATCGGTCGAGTAGGCGCGGATACCCTCGAACACGCCGCATCCGTAGTGCAGGGTGTGGGTGAGGATATGGATGGTTGCGTCGTCCCAGTCGACGAACTCACCGTCCATCCAGATCTTCTCTGACTTGGTAATCGGCATCGTTGCCTACAGCCTTTCTGCGATGGCGTCGCCGATCTCTGAGGTCGACGCGTGGGGAACGGCGGCAGCGTCATAGGCCTCCACCGCTTTGGTTATGCGCGAGGCGGCGTCCGCCTCACCAAGGAAGTCCAGGAGCATGGCCGCCGAGACAATGGCGGCGATCGGGTTGGCCCGACCGGTGCCGGCGATGTCAGGGGCCGACCCGTGGACCGGCTCGAACAGTGATGGCCCTGTCCTGTCCGGGTTGAGGTTGGCGGAGGCGGCCCGGCCGATGCCACCGGAGATGGCCCCGCCCAGGTCGGTCAGGATGTCGCCAAAAAGGTTGTCAGTCACGATGACGTCATATCGCTCGGGTGATTCAACGAAATGGATGGACGCGGCGTCGACGTGGTTGTACGAGGTCGTCACATCAGGGTATTCGAGCGCCACCTGGTCGAAGGTCCGCTGCCACAGGTCTCCCGCGAAGGTGAGCACGTTGGTCTTGTGCACGAGGCTCAGATGCCGGCGATCGCGGGCTCTGGCGACGTCGAAGGCGAACCTGACGCAACGTTCGACCCCAAAGCGGGTATTCACCGACCCCTGGGTAGCCACCTCGAGGGGGGTACCACGCCGGAGAAAGCCGCCCTCGCCCGCGTAGCTCCCTTCGGTGTTCTCTCTGATAACGACCATGTTCACCCTCGGCGGGGCCACAAATGGTCGGAGATTGACGTACAGGTCGAGCTCGAAGCGCAGCTTGAGGAGCAGGCCCCGCTCGAGCACCCCGGGGGGGACATCGGGCGAGCCGACGGCACCGAGCAGAATGGCGTCGGCCTGGCGGAGATCGTCGAGGACGCTGTCGGGCAACACCTCGCCGGTGGCCAGGTAGCGCCGGCCGCCCAGGTCGTATTCCTCCGACTGCAGGTCAACACCCGTCGCGCCCGTGACCTTCAGGGCCTCGGCGATCACTTCCGGCCCGATGCCGTCGCCCCCTATCACGGCGATCCTGTAGGTCACTGACGAAAATTCTCCCCTGAACACGAAACGACCGCCCACCTGGTGGACGGTCGAAGGCGCAGCCGGTCAAGGACCGGATGCGCTAGTCGATAATTACGATGACGGCCGAGACGAACACGGTGGTTCCAGTGTCCCCGATCCGACCGCGTGCCGTCAACCGGAGGGCCGATACGCTGGTTTCGTATGGCTGAGACTCAACTCACCCGAGATACCTATGACCGGCTCCAGGTGGAGCTGGAGGACCTGAAAACCCGCGGGCGGGTCCAGATCGCCAAAGCCATCGAGGCAGCCCGCGCTCTGGGTGATCTCTCGGAGAACGGCGACTACCACGCTGCCAAGGACAGCCAGGGGAAGATGGAGGCCCGCATTCGCCAGCTCGAAGCCATGCTGGAGACCGCGTCGATCGTGGACAGCGAGGCCGCCGGGGCAGCCGGCACGGTCACGACGGGCGTGGTCGTCTCCCTGCGCTACGTGGGTGACGACGACGTCGAGGACTACCTGCTGGGCTCCATCGAGGAGCGCAGGGAGGGCCATTCGGTGATCTCGCCCAACTCGCCCCTCGGTCAGGCGCTCATGGGCCACAAGGTGGGCGACAAAGTCGGCTACGAGGCACCGAGCGGGATCCTCGAAGTCGAGATCGTGAAGATCGGGGCCTAGCGGCCCCACTCTTTCAACATCTCGAGCAGCGTCCGGACCCCCCACCCGGTCCCTCCCCTGGTCACCCAGCCGTCATCGGCGTCGGACCAGCTGGGCGAGGCGATGTCGAGGTGCGCCCACGGCCGGCCGGCCACGAACTCCTGGAGGAACAGGCCGGCGATGATGGTCGAGGCGTTGTTGGCCTGGCCGATGTTTTTCAGGTCGGCCACCTCCGAGTCGAGCTGAGCTCGGTAGGCCGGCCAGAGCGGCAGACGCCAGGCCGGCTCGCCCGCCCGGCCGCCCCCGGCCAGAACCCGTCCCGCCAGCCGGTCGTCATTGGCCATCAGCGCCGCCACCTGAGGGCCGAGAGCAACCCGCTGGCCTCCTGTCAGGGTCGCCAGGTCGATGATGGCATCGGGGTTCGACTCGGCGGCCAGGGAGAGGCCATCGGCCAGGACCAGCCTGCCCTCGGCGTCGGTGTTCAGCACTTCGATGGTGGTCCCGTTGCGGGCGGTGAGCACGTCCCCCACGTGGATGGCTGTCCCGCTGGGCATGTTCTCGGTGCAGCAGGCGTAGCCGAACACCCGCACCCTGACCCCGAGGGCGGGCAGGGCCCCCATGGCAGACAGCACCGCCGCGGCGCCACCCATGTCGCTCTTCATGGTGCGCATGCCGTCGCTGGTCTTGAGCGAGAGACCGCCAGAATCAAAGGTGATGCCCTTGCCAACCAGGGCGACCGTACCCCGCGCACCAACCGGGTCGTACACGAGCCGGATCAGGCGGGGCGGCTCGGCTGCCCCGGCGGCGACACCGAGCAGCCCTCCCATCCGCTCCGACGCCAACCGGTCCTCGTCCCATACGTCGGCGTCGAGACCCGTCTGGCTGGCCAGCGTCTCGGCCTGTAAGGCGAGCCGGCGTGGGGTCATCGATCGCGGTGGCTCGTTGACCCAGTCGCGCGCCCGGAGGACCGCAGCCGCGACCTGCTGACCGCGGCGGACGCCGCCACGGTCGCCGCCGACCACCGCCACCGACTCGAGCACGGGGCTCGCCGCCCTCCGGCCAGCCTTCTGGGCCTTGTGGGCGGTGAACCGGTAGCCCCCCAGAGCGATGCCCTCGACGACGGCCTGCCCGGCTCGCCCGGCCGCAATCCGGCCGCGGGCGGCTGCGGGCAGGGTGACGGCCGCCCGCCGGGCCCGGCCAACCGACCGGGCGAACCCTGCGCCCGCTCGCCGCATGGCATCGG
>JBPYFF010000516.1:0-2189 GCA_051984455.1 Acidimicrobiales bacterium
GGTACCACAGCGATGCGGCAGGAGAATCGTCGGTCACGAGTGTTCATCTCCTCTCGGCTGTTCGACGTTGGCAGGTGTGGAGCATCCATGACATGCCCACGGTCTCATACCGTTCATGGCCGCCAGCGCCACGGCGAGACCCACTTGCCCGGAACTAAAGAACAATTGAGGGTCGCTGGGGCCGCGTTCCCGTTCGCTTGGGCCATGGGAGTGACGACAGAACGGGAACGAAATCCTGCCATGCCTACGGACGCCAATCTCACGCCTACTCGTCCTGCTCACCGTTTCAGCGATTCGACCGAGCGCGAGAGGCTGCAGCACAATCGCGTGCTGTCGTGCCACGATCTCCTCCCTTCGCTGGCGCGGTTGAGAATGCCATCACCCTCGCACGGAGCACGATGAGTTGGCGTCATCTGATCGATGTGATCTGAGCGGCGCAGGGCATCGGCTGCGAGGATTTCGGACAGGCAAGGGCTTCGCCGCCCCGACCCAGAGCTACTCGTTATCACGACCGCTATCGGCGCACCGTCGACGGGTGGAGGTTCACCGAGCGGTCTATGAGTTCAGGTACCGGGACGGCACTCGATGCCTGGCTCCGCACCCCGGCCCGCCACGGAGCCCAGCTAGAGTCCGAGCCGGGATGACAGGTGTCACATCCAGCCGGAGACACCTCAGCGCGCGCCAACCAGCTCACCGGGGTCGGGTTCTTTACGGAAGGAGAACGTCGTGTACGCGGCGGTCGTCCACTCGCTCGGTGACATCCCGAGTTTCGAAGAGTTCACGGGTCCTCCTTCCAACACTCCGTCCGGTCGTCGGGTCGTCGCGTCCCTGAACCCGCTCGACATCGCGCTGGCGGCCGGCGAGCTCGGCCCCCTCGAGACCCCCTGTGTGGCCGCCGCCGGCTTGTTTCTCCGCTACCACCGACGGCCAGAAGGGGAGCTCGTGACCGCCTCTCTACGGGTGGGGTTTTTGGGTGTCGGAGGGGGGGACTTGGCCGCGTGCGACACGAGAAACCGTCTTTGATGTGGCGGCATAAGCGCGGGTCATGCACGACTGGCCGCCTGGCCGCTGTGCACGGTTCCCCCCACCACGTCCCTGCAGGGTCCCGGCAAGACCGTTCCCTCCTCACCTCGGCGCCCAAGACGTCCTTAACGATTCTGAAGACCTGACCCTGACCAGCGCTTTCGGGGCAGCCCTCCTGCCGGAACTTCGAGGTTTTAGGGGCACGCTGTTGGGTTCCACAGAGGCCGTCGCATTGCCGTTACCAACCGCTGATCTTGGAACGTTCCGATTTCCGCCGGTGCTGGCGCTCGCGGGAGTCACCGGCAATCCACGGGCCAATCAGCTTCTTCCAGGCGCTCCGCCGGGCTGGCCAAACCCCATTTCAACCCAGGCCCAATCCGGGCTACGAGTACGAGGCCTGATACGATTCCCGCCTGACGGCTAGGCCAGCATGGAGCCGAAGATGCGGGCGGCTGTCTCGAGAGCAGTCGGCTGGTCGAAGATGCTCCCCCGGACGTCGGGATGAGTCTGCAAGTAGGCCTCGGCGCCACCCGCGTTGGTATGGAAGTTGATGTGCGGGCAGGAGCACGACGAACTCGGACCCGACTGAGAAATGGAGGCGGCCAGCACCACGGTGGTGGAGGGCGTGAAGGCCCAGCGCCGATTGGCTCGTTCGACTCGGACCACCGCACCGCCGGCCGCATCTTCAGAGAGGATCACACCGTCACAGTCCGCCACGAGCAGGATGCCGAGGGCGTCGATCGCGCACATGGCGAACACCGCTGGCCGTTCGTCGGGTTCGACGCGATGTGGGGTCGGCCGTCCCGAGAAGGGATAGGCAACGGTCACCAGACCATGGGCGACGTGGACCAGGTCGGCCTCGGCCAATGCCGCGACAGCTTCGGGCGCCGACAGCCCACGCGCCCGCGCTTGGCTGGCAAGCCATTCGCCGGCCGGTGGGCCGCCGTGATCGAGGAAGAACTGCAGTAGTTCACGGTGCAGGCCCCGGAGTGGCGGCGGCAGACCTGCCTGGCGACAGGCCTTGCCGGCCGGCGTGACGAGAGCCGGATCAGGGAGCCGGGCCGGGTCGGTCATGACGTCGGCGTGTCCTCGGACCGCAGGGCCGAACCGAAGAAGCGGCCCACGTGGTGGCGAGCCAGTTCGACGGCATCATCGAGACCGATGAT
>JBPYFF010000517.1:0-17436 GCA_051984455.1 Acidimicrobiales bacterium
ACGGGCGTCGGTACGCCCCGGCCGTACGGCTTCGTCGAAATGACCCCCGAGCGTGAGTACCTGATCGTGATGGAGTTCTTCGAAGATGCGGTCGAGATTGGATCGACCGAATTAAACGATGCCCAGATCGACGACGGCCTGGGGTTGGTCGGCAAGCTGTGGGACGCGGGCGTGGCTCACCGCGACATCAAGCCATCGAACGTCCTGGTGAAGGGAGACCAAATCCTCCTCATCGACGTGGCGTTCGCGGCCGTGCGACCGACACCGTGGCGTCAGGCAGTCGACCTGGCCAACATGATGCTTACCCTCGCCCTGTCGAGCACGCCGGACCGAGTATACGAACGGGCGCTCAAGCAGTTCGCCCCGGCCGATGTGGCAGAAGCATTCGCGGCCAGTCGCAGCGTAACCATTCCCACCCAGCTCCGGTCCCGCCTGCGGGCCGACGGCCGTGACCTGCTGGACTGCTTCCGCCAACTGGCGCCGGAGCGATCGCCGGTCGCGATCCAGTTGTGGGACTTGCGTCGAGTCGGATTGACCCTTGCGGTCATTGCCGCCGCCGTTGCGGCCGCCGGGTCTCTGGTGGCGTACATCAGATTGGCCAACTTGTTGTGACGGCTCGACTGCCCTCCTTCGCCCGGTGCCGAGTTCGGGCCTCCGCCTGGACGTTGGCCGCGCTGGTGCTGGCCCTGTCGTCCGCAGGTTGCTCCCGGCTTCAGGGTGCCGCTCCCGCGTGTGAGGCCAGCCAGTCGCTGGCGCTGGTCGCGCAATCAGTGCCTCAGGCCTCGTTCGTGCCCTGCATCGAGCAGCTGGCGTCAGGCTGGAGGTCGACGTCATTCAAGGCGGTCAGTGGTCATGCTCGATTCGTGCTCGTCCCCAGTAGCGCAGGGGGCCGGTCAGTACCCGTGCAGCTGGTGCGCGGCTGCGACGTCTCCGGCGCACCGCCAACCACTCCCCGAGCACCCGGCGTGCGGACCTACCGTCACCTCGACTCGATCAGCCCTCGCTACAAAGGAACGCTCTATGACGTGTTCCCGGGAGGTTGCGTCACCTACGAGTTCAACTTTGCCCGCGGCCCGCACATCGCCCTGACCGAAGACTTTCAGGCCTCGGTTGCTCTGATGTCCCGAACAGAACTGCGCTTCCGGCTCCACAAGAAGCTCGGTCTCAGCCTCGATCCATGACAGCGAGACGCGACCCGTCGTCCCGTCCGTCTCTGCGCGGCGCGCGCATCAGGCTGGTGATCGGCGTTGCCGGCCTCGCCCTCGCCGCGGCCGGAGTCAGGCCCGACCGGATAGGTCCGAGCGAGAAGAGGGTCTTCGGAGCCATAAATCGCCTCCCTGACAGGCTGGCCGGTCCTCTCTGGCTCGTCATGCAAGGCGGCAACTTCCTGGCTGCTCCCGCGGCCGCTGCGGTCGCGCTCCAGTCGGGCCGTCCCAAGCTGGCCCGTCGCCTGCTGGTGGCGGGCCCCACCGCATGGGCGCTCGCCAAGGTCGTGAAGCGCCACGTTCAACGTCCTCGCCCCGGCGTCCTCGTCCTGGATACCCGGCGCCGAGGGCGGGAGCAATCCGGGCTCGGCTTTGTCTCCGGGCACGCCGCCGTCGCAACCAGCCTCTGTGCTGCCGCACTGCCCGAGCTCGGGTCGCACGCTCGTCGAGCTGCGGTTGCAGGAGCCATTACCGTCGGCCTCACTCGCGTCTACATCGGCGCTCACCTGCCGCTCGACGTGCTCGGTGGCATCGCCCTGGGGGTGGCAGTGGAAGCGGCGGTCGAGCTCGCCGAATCGACTCTGTCTTGAGTCGTGACGGCCTGGTGAGAACGGCGCGGGTGCGCCCGGGCTAGCCTCCGCCGGATGAGCGGAGACGTGCGCACCCTCAACGAGGGCGACGTGGCCGGCTGGGTGCAGTGCATGCGGACGGGTTTTTTGGCCGATGCCGTCGCAGGCGAGGTGGAGTACCGCCGCAAGACGATGGATCTCGATCGTTCCTGGGGTGGCTTCGACGGAGATCGGGTCGTCGGGACGCTTCGATCGTTCGCGACCGCCCTAACCGTGCCGGGGCCGGCTGAGGTCGCGGCATCGGCCCTTACCAACGTGACGGTCCTTCCGACCCATCGTCGCCGGGGGATCCTCACCCAGATGGTGACCGGCGACCTGCGCGACAGTGCCGACCGCGGTGAGTCGGTGGGCATCCTCATCGCGTCGGAGTACGGCATCTACGGGCGATTCGGGTACGGGGCTGCGATCGAGAACGCGAGCTACCAGATCGACTCCTCCCAGGCGCGCTTTCGCGCCGAGGATGCCGGCATGGTCGAGCTGGTCGACGTCGCGACCATCCGCAAGGAAGCGCCGCCACTGTACGACAGGTTCCGGGCGACGCAGCCGGGGACGATCGGGCGGAGCGACCATCTGTGGGATCGCACCCTGCACCTGGATGACGGCCCCGAAACCGCTGAGCATCGTGGTTACCAGGCCCTCTACCGCTCGAGCTCGGGTGACCCCGAGGGCTATTTGCGTTATCGGGGCACCCAACAGTGGGACCAGATGCGACCGGACGGTATCCTGCACGTGGACGAACTGCTCTCCACGTCGCCCGAGGCCTACCACCGGTTGTGGCGCTATTGCTGTGATGTGGACCTGATCACGACGATCGAGGCGCCGAACCGGTCAGTCGACGAACCCTTGATGTGGATGCTGGCTGATGCCCGGGTGGTTCGCCAGACGGCCCGGTCGGATTTCGTGTGGGTCCGCCTGCTCAATGTTCCCGACGCCCTCTCTGCCCGGCGGTATCTCGTCGAAGGACAAGTCGTCATTGAGGTAGTCGATGAGCTCGGGCTGACAGGAGGTCGGTACCAGCTGGACGGCGGACCGGTTGGCGCGTCGTGCACGCCGACCTCGACCCCGGCCGACATTTCCGTCGGAGTCGACGCCCTTGGATCAGCCTACCTCGGAGGGGTCTCGCTTCGGACGCTCGGTCAGGCCGGTCGGGTCGTTGAACAGCGGCAGGGAGCGCTTGCCTGCGCCGACGCCATGTTTCGCTCTCCGGTCATCCCGTGGTGCACGACATGGTTCTGATCAGACATGGTTCTGATCAGACACGGTTCTGATCATGGCGTCCGGAGGGCGCCGGTAGCATGCCGGGGAAGTCACCATGAGCGAGCTCGACCTGCCTCCTACCGGGTTTCCGCCTCCGCCTGAGCCCCGGCGCGACGATGACTCCACCTTTGCTCGCATGTTCGCCCGCCGCTCGGTCTGGCTTCGCAGCCCGCTCGATCACGAAGCGTCGTCCCGGCTCAGCGCGGAACTGCTCACCCTCGACGCAGAATCACACCGGCCCATTGAGCTCATCATCAACAGTCCAGGCGGACCGGTGGACGCGGCCATGGGTGTCGTCGACACCCTTGATTTTGTCCATGCTCCGGTAGCCACCCTGTGCATCGGCCAGGCGCTTGGAACGGCGGCCGCCGTCCTCGCGTGCGGAAGCTCGGGCCGGCGGGCGACACCGACGGCCCGTTTGAGCCTGCGACTGGGTTCCGTGGAGCTCGCCGGTTCGGCGTCGGAGTTGCGGGGCCAGGCCCGGCATGTCCTCGAGCTTCGTGACCGCCTGGCCGTTCGACTGGCCACCGCGACCGGTCATCTCCCCGCGCTCATCGTGATCGACCTCGACGATGGCGGATTCATGACGGCAGAGCAGGCGGTCGGCTATGGCCTGATCGACGACGTAGCCGACCACCGCTGACCCGGCATCGAGGCAGTCCCGCGCCGCCGCCCCAGAGCGAGGCAAGCTGACAGCATGGATCTGGGCGACGTCAGCCACTGGGCCCGCGGGCACGGGTTGCAGATCCTGCTGATCGCAATCGGGTCGGTTCTGATCGTTCGCTTCGTGCACTGGGTGTCGTGGCGGTACCGGCAGCGACTGGACCGGGTGTCAAGAGCTCAGATTGAGCATGGAGCAGTCGCCTCAGACCGCATCAAGCAGGCGAGGACGCTGACGCAGGTCATCGAGTGGGTGATCGTGGCCATCGTCTACTTTGTGGCTGCCCTCTTGATCATGAGTCGGCTGGGGATCCCCCTCACCAGCCTCATCGCGCCTGCGACCGTCGCCGGGGCGGCGATCGGCTTTGGTGCCCAGCAACTCGTGCAGGACCTGCTGGCCGGGTTCTTCCTGATCTCCGAGCGCCAGTTCGGCGTCGGTGACGCCGTGCGCATGTCACTGCCGGGCCAGGAAGCCGGCGTCTCGGGGACGGTCGAGGAGCTGACGCTCCGCGTCACCAAGCTCAGGACCGACCAGGGAGAGCTGGTCTTCATTCCGAATGGCACGCTCCGGCAGGTCACCAACTCGTCCAAGGAGTGGTCGCGTGTCGTCGTCGACATTCCCATCCCTGTCGACCAGGACATCGAGAAGGCAACCCGGGCGCTGCGTGAGATGGCAAAGGAAATGGGCCGAGACCCGGCGTGGAGCAACATCCTGCTCGACGAGCCGACCGTGGCGGGAGTGGAGACGATCGAGGTCGGTTATCTGCAGCTCCGGCTCATCGCCCGGACCTTGCCCGGAAGGCAATCCGACGTGGGCAGCGAGCTTCGCCTTCGGGCAGCCCTGACGCTGCAGGAGGCGGGAATCAGCCCGCCTGCCATGAGTGTCCGCCGGCCAGACGGCTAACCATGCGACGGCATGCCCACCTTGGTCGAATGCGCCGGTCGACGATCGCGCTGATCGTTGTCTTCGTCATCGTCGTGGTGGTGTACTTCGAGGTCCGCCCGTCGCCGTCACCGAAGCCGATCAACCCGGGTACGACCACGACGACCGCCCGCCCGGTGGTTACCCGGGCCGCAGCCGTTCCACCCCCGTCGTGACTTCGTCGAGGACGCCCTCGTCCACTTCCACGCCGATACCGGGACCCGAGGGCACGGCCAGCTGACCGCCAGGGAGGAGCTCGAAGGGGGCAGTGACGTCCCGGGCGAAATACCGCCTTGTGGCCGAGATGTCGCCGGGCAGGGTGAAGCCGGGAAGCGCGGCCAGAGCCAGGTTGGCCGCCCGGCCGATCCCCGTCTCGAGCATTCCTCCACACCAGGCAGGAACTCCGTGCTCCCGACAGACGTCGTGGACCCGCCGAGCTTCCAGATACCCCCCGACCCGGCCGGGCTTGATGTTGACAATGGCCGTGGCGCCGAGGTCGATGGCGTGCCGAGCCGCCCGTGCAGACGTAATCGACTCATCGAGGCAAATCGGAGTGCGCACGCGTCGCGCCAGTTCCGCGTGGCCGGGAAGGTCATCGGCGGCCAGCGGCTGCTCGATCAGCACGAGCTCGAAGTCGTCCAGGTCGGCCAGGTGGCTTGAGTCGGCCAGCGTGTAGGCCTGGTTGGCATCGACCTGGAGGGCCAGATCGGGGAACTGCCTCCTGACCGCGGCGACGGGACCGACGTCCCAACCCGGCTCGATCTTGAGCTTGACCCGCTGGTAGCCCTCTGCGAGGTAGTTCTCCACCGCCGTGATGAGCTGGCCCACTGACGGGGTCAGCCCCACCGATACCCCGACCGCTACCGCCTCGGTCGCAGCGCCCAGATAGGCAGCCAGCGAGAGCCCCGCAGCTCGCAACTCGGCGTCCAGCACGGCACTTTCCACCGCCGCCTTGGCCATGAGGTGACCCTTGACCGGCGCCAGGCAGGGCCCGACCTCCGCCGCATGCAGGTCCGGTCGTTGCAGCAGACGGGGGACGAGGTGTTGGCGCAAGACCGCGTGGGCGCCGTCGGTGTACTCGGGGCTGTACAGCGGTTCGTTCATGGCGGCGCATTCGCCCCAACCCTCGGCCTCGGGAGTGATTACCCGGACGAGAAGGACGTCACGGCTGTCGATGCCGGAAGCTGACGTGCGGAACGGCGAGACCAGGCGCAGACAGATCCGCCGCAGCTCCACCTGCTCGATGATCAACTAGCCGACACCAAGATCCTCGCTGACCCGGCCCTCCGGATCTTCCCGCCGGGCGCCTCTGCCCTCGATGGCGTCGAGCAGATGCATGGCGACATCCTGGACGACGATGTCGTCCCGACCGTGCTCCTTGGTCCCGTCGTCCAGCATGATGTAGCAGTAGGGACAGGCGGTGGCGATGCGGCTGGCGCCGGTTGCAATCAACTCGCGAGACCGCTCGGTGTTGACCTTCTTCCCCGTGGATTCCTCCATCCACATTCGGGCCCCGCCCGCCCCACAGCACATGCCACGCGTGCCGTTGCGGGGTGCCTCGACGATCTCGATGCCGGCCAGGGTGCCGAGGATGCGCCGGGGTGCGCCGTAGATGTCGTTGTGCCGTCCGAGATAGCAGGAGTCGTGGTAGACGACTCGCTCGTCCAGGGCCGCGTCGGACAGGTCCAGCTGACCGGTTTCGATGAGCCATTCGAGCATCTGACTGTGATGGACGACCTGGTAGTGGCCGCCAAGCTGCGGGTACTCGTTCTTCAGGGTGTTGAAGCAGTGCGGGCATTGGGCGATGATCTTCTTGACGCCCAGGCCATTGAGGGTCTCGACGTTGGTGGTGGCGAGCATCTGGAACAGGTACTCGTTGCCAGATCGTCGGGCCGGGTCGCCGGTGCACCGCTCCGATGGACCGAGGATCGCGAAGTCGATCCCCGCCCGGTGCAGAAGCTTGGCGGTGGCAACGGTGACCTTCTTGTTTTTGTCGTCGAAGCTGCCGGCGCAGCCAACCCAGTAGAGGTACTCATGGTCGAGCGGCCCGGCCGATTTCGCGTCGACGATGGGAACACCCTCGGGCACGCCCTTGGCCCAGTCGGCTCGCTCCTGTTGCGAGAGCCCCCACGGGTTCTCCTGGTTCTCCATCGCCCGGTAGGCCGTGCCCAGTTCCGTCGGGAAGTTCGACTCCATGAGGGAGAGGTATCGGCGCATGTCCAGGATCTTGTCGAGGATCTCGATGTCGACGGGGCAGATCTCGTCACAGGCCTTGCAGGAAGTACAGGCCCAGATCTCCTCGGGGCTGATCCGCTCGAAGACCGAGTCCGCGCTGACCGTGAGCTCCGGGTCCTGGCCGACCACCGGGGCGACCGGGCCTCCCGGGTGGGTCGCAGCCATGACGTGACCGACCTTCAGCACGATCTCCCGGGGGTCGAGCGGCTTGCCGGTCGCATGGGCGGGACAGACGCTCGTGCACCGGCCGCAAACCGTGCACGCATCGGTGTCGAGCAGTTGCTTCCAGGTGAAGTCCTCGATGGTGTTGGCCCCAAACGACTCGAGCGACGTCTCGGTCAGGTTGGGCAAGGGCTTCATCGCGCCTTTGGGCCGGTCACGATCGTGCAGGTACATGTTCAGCGGAGACGTGAACATGTGCCGGAGCTTGGTGACCGGCACAAGTATCAGGAAGAGGAAGAAGGCCAGGATGTGGACCGACCAGAGCACCTGATGGGTGACCTGGAGATCGTGGTGGGAGACGTCCTTGAACAGCCACGACAGCGGGTAACCGATGTAGGCCCATTTCTCGAATGACGGCCTGCCGACGAGCGCGATGCGCACCGCCTGAACGACGAGGCCGGTGACACCGATCACCAGGAAGGTGCCAAGAATGACCGCGTCCTCGGGTCGGGTCTTGATCCTGATCCGGTACGGCCGCCACCCATAACGCCGGAGGATGGCCCATCCGATTCCGACGAGGAAAAGGATGCCGGCCGTGTCGCCCACGAATTTGAAGCCCTGGTAGACACCGCCGTGCAGGAACTGGGCGCTGTCCGGCAGAAGGTGATCGATCTCGAGAACGGTCGTGACAGCAAAGAGGATGAGGAACGGGAAGTAGATCAGTGAGTGCATGACGCCGGCGGCCGGGTCCCGCAGGAGTGTCTGCATGTAGAGACCGGCGCGGATATCGGCCAGCCGGTGCTTCAGGTTCCTTGTGGTCGTGGCCCGCCGATCGGGCTGTCCACGCTCCCAGTTCTGCACCCGGAGCGAGAACAGCCAGCCCACCGCGACGAAGAGGACGGCCGTGACGGTATACAAGACCACCCGCATCGCACTCGGGATGTTCACGAAGACTTCCCGTGAGATCCTGGACGGATCGTGGGCTGCCTCCTGGGCGCCGACGATTCCCGACGCGACGACGAGCAGGGCGATCAGGACCCCGAGGCCTAAGACCAGCTGGGAAGGCTTCAGCGGAAAGCGCGAACCTCGACGGGTTGCCACAGGATGGAACCTAGCTGCTTAATGGGACGTCGCCTTGGCGTCAGCTTCACGGAGCCGGGCCGCCATGGTGGCCAGCAGCTTGTAGGACAGGGTCGGAACCTGGTCGAGGAGACCGGCAAACTCTCGCTGGCCCAGTACGAGGAGGGTCATGTCGGTGTCGGCGACAACCGTCGCCGTCCGGGGACCACGGTCCAGCAATGCCATTTCCCCGAAGTATTGACCCGGCCCCAGCATCGCAATGCGGCGACCGCCCCGCCGCACGATCGCCTGGCCGTCCAGTATCAAGAAGAACTCGTGGCCGACTGCCCCCTCCTCGACCAGGACCTTTCCGCTCGGAACCTGCACCTGATCCGAGGCGCGGCCGACGAGTCTCAGCTCCTTCCTGTTGAGGGAAGAGAACAGCCGAACCTGAGCGAGATGCTCCAGCTTTTCGTCTCTTGCCATGAGGTCAAACCCTAGTGACCCCGAGCGGAGCGCGCCCTCTTCACGCGTGTCTGGCCCCGGGCAGGATTACCCGCCAGACTGACGGCGCTCTCGCCGAACGACCGTGGCGCTCGCGCCCCGGAGAAAGAACAGACCGATACCGATAAAGGCGATGCCGGGCACGAACCGCCATCCGGCGGACAGCGACACGATCGCGATGACTCCGCACGCGATCCACATCAGGCTGACGAGGAGCAGGAAGGCGGGACTCGACGGCCGCCGGCCGACCTGCACGGGCGTGTCCGGGTCGAGCTTGCCAAACGGATGCATTCCTGAGGGGCCCCCACCAGTCGGGGTGGTTTGGCCTGAGCTACTGGGCTGGCCAGGAGTGGTTCGGCCGGAGCCGCGGGACTTCGGACGGCGGGCGGGCATGGACGCAGAGAATACCGGCGCCGGGCCGTGAGCGACGACGTCGAAGCCAACGGACCCGGGGAGGAGACACCCAGCGCCGACCCGGGCAGCGATTCCGAACTCGAGGGTCCGCTGGAGACTGGCAACGGGTCGCTCAGCGGACACGCCATCCTGGCCAAGCTGGCGTGGGCGCTGCGGTCCGAAGCGGGAGACGTGCGCCGCCACAATGAGGACTTCGCCGGCGCCTTCGCGCCGACCATTCCCGACGACGCGTGGGACAGGGGGCCGCTGTTCATCGTGGCCGACGGCCTCGGGGGCCACGCGGCCGGAGAGGTCGCCAGCCGCACCGCGGTCGAAGTTGCTCTGACGGCGTGGGCGGACGGCAGCCCGGCTGCCCCCCATCAGGCCCTTCGGGCCGCGGCGAGGAAAGCCAACGTGGCCGTATTCGACGCCGCCATCGACGCCCATCGCCGGGGCATGGCCACGACCTTCACCGCCCTCACCCTGGCCGGCCGTGAGGCGATCATCGCTCACGTTGGTGACAGCCGTTGTTACCTGGTCAGAGGGGATGCGTGCAGCCAGCTGACCAACGATCACTCCCGTGTGGGCGAGATGCTTCGCGCCGGTCTGCTCTCGCCCGAACAGGCCGCCAACCATCCAGCCCGTTCCATGATCAGCCGCACCATCGGCGGCGAGCCCTCGGTTCAGGTCGACCTCATACGGGAGGGCACCGAAGCCGGAGACACCTTCGTGCTGTGCAGTGACGGGGTGTGGGACGTGGTCGCCCGCCACGACATCGCTGAGGCGGTCGGGGCGATCGGCACCGACGCAATGCCGACAGTCGCCGAGGCAGCCGGCACCCTCATCGATCTCGCCTTGCAACGAAAGTCCCCTGATAACGTCACCGTCCTGGTGGTGAGGGTCACGACCGACCGGCCGGTCCCAGCTGCCGGTTCCCGTCGTTCGTTCTTCCGGCGGGCCCGCCGATGAGCCGGTTCGCGCCGGGCGAGGAGCTGGACCACTACACGGTGGTCGAGGTGCTCGGCGCCGGGGCATACGCCGAGACGTACAAGGCCGTCGACACGCGCGATGGCCGCACCATCGTCCTGAAGATCCCCAACCCCACCCTGTTTGCCGACCCGGCCAACTACAACCGCTACCGCAGGGAGGCGGAGGTGGCCCGGCGGCTGGATCACCCCAGTGTCCAGCAGGCGGTGGACGCGGGCGAAAGCCGGACCGAGCCCTACCTCGTGCTCGAATATGTCGACGGCCAGTCGTTGCGCAAGCGGATACGGGCAACGGCGGGCGGGCTTCCGATTGACACGGTGGTCGAGTGGGGCCGGCAACTGGCCGCTGCGCTCGTGTACCTGCACGGTGTCGGGGTCGTGCATCGCGACCTCAAGCCGGAGAACATTCTCGTCACGCCGGACGACCGGCTAGTCATCGCCGACTTCGGGACGGCCGCGCTGGCCGGTGCCCGCCGGCTCACCTGGAGACACCTGTCCGAGAGCCTCGGCACGCCCGACTACATGAGCCCCGAACAGGTCCAGGGCTCACGAGGCGACGCCCGCAGCGACATCTATGCCTGGGGCGTGATCATGTACGAGCTGCTGACCGGGCGGGTCCCGTTCCAGGGCGACAACTGGATGGCGGTGATGGCCGGCCACCTCCAGGGCGATCCCGCACCGATCCGCAACCTGCGCCCGGACACGCCGGCTGCCCTCGAGGCGGTCGTGCTCCACGCCATGCGTCGTTATCCCGAACACCGCTATCCCTCCGCTCAGGCGTTGCAGGACGACCTGGACCGCCTGGACGAGCTGGACGCGGGAAGCTATGACCTGTCCCCCGAGAACCCCATGGGCGGCATGGCCGCAGTGGACTCGGCCAAAAGGCTGTGGGCTCTCACGGCACTGATTGCGGTGGGGTTCATCGGGATCGTCGCGGTGATCATCGCCCTTTCTATCCTGCTCAGATGATGGAAACAGAACAGCTGCGATGGGTGCGCCTGGTCTTCGTCGACGTGTTCGGCGGCGCCCACGCCGTGGTTCTGCCGGCCGGCCGTTTTTCCCTTGCAGTAGAAAAAGGCGCTCCCTTCGATGGCTCTGCCCTAGAGGGGCGGGCCCGTCATCTGGAAGCCGACATGCTCCTCAAGCCGGACCCCTCAACGGTCGTGTCACTGGGTGGCGGCCAGGCCAGGGCCGCCTGCACGGTGTTTGGTCCTGACGGCCGGCCCTGGCCGGCTGACCCCCGGACGGCGCTGTCCGCGCTCCTCGACCGCATCGGGGACCTGGCCTCCAGTTACCGCGCTGCGGCCGAGCTCGAGTACTACCTGCTCGACGAAGACGGCTTGCCCCTCGACCGGGGCGGCTACTTCGCCGACCTGGAGGGTTCCGGCATGGTCGTCGCCCGGGCCGCGGCGGATCGCCTGGCCGCCTCCGGCCTCGAGGTCATCAGTTCCCACCTCGAGGCCGGCCCGGGCCAGTACGAGCTCGACTTGGAGTCGATGGCGCCCATGGCCCTGGCCGACGGGCTGGTGTTCGCCAAGGAGGTCCTGCGGGAGGAGGCGGCGGCACTGGGTCTGCGGGTGACGTTCATGGCCCGGCCGTTCGCAGGCCAGCCCGGCTCCGGCCTGCACCTGCACCAGGAACTGGACGGGGCGTTGCTCGACGACAAGGGCGTTCTCACCGGCCAGGGCCGGGCCTTTGTCGCCGGTCAGCTGACCCACGCGGCGGGACTGGCGGCACTCGCCGCCCCCAACGTCAACTCGTACAAGCGGCTTCATAGCGGGCCGGAGGCGCCGGCCGACGTGGTGTGGGGCCACCTCAACCGGGCGGCCCTCGTCCGGGTCGGTTGGTCGGGGGAGCGGCGACCGGCTATCGAGTTCCGTCTGGCCGACCCATCGGCCAATCCCTATCTCCTGGTCGGCGGTCTCCTTGCCGCCGCCGCCGATGGCATGGAGGGGGCGCTCGACCCGGGCGCACCATTCGAGGAGGACCTGGGTGGCTTCGACCCTGCTGCCGCGACGACCATACAGGTGCGCCCCCTGCCTCGTGATCTCGACGGCGCCCTCGACGCCCTCCTGGCCGACGACGTCCTGGTCGACGCCTTCGACAGCCGGCTGTTGTCCCGGCTGGTTGACGGCCGACGGGCGGAAGCGGAGGACTACCGCGCCCAGGTCACCGCGTGGGAGATCGAGCGCTACCTGGACGAGGCGTAGCGCTCACGGGTGTTCGCGGCGTCATGGGGCTTCGCTGCGTCATGGGGCTTCGCCCTGGCGCCGCACCGCCTCGGCTGCCGCCCTCACCGCCTCGGGGTCACCGAGCCAGCGGCCGCCGGCGACCGTCGGCTGGAGTTGATCGTCGAGGTCGTACACGATCGGGACCCCGGTCGGGATCTCCAGCCGGGTGATCTCCTCGTCACCGATCCGGTCCAGGTGCTTCACGAGGGCGCGGATGCTGTTGCCGTGGGCAGCGACCAGGACCAGCTGTCCCGTCCGGAGGTCGGGCACGATGGCGTCATACCAGTAGGGCAGCATGCGAACGACCACGTCGGCCAGGCATTCGGTCGCCGGCACGACGTCAGGAGCGAGGGCGGCGTACCGGGGGTCGCCGGCGGGGTTCCAGGGGCTCTCCGGATCGATCGGCGGCGGCGGAGTGGCGTAGCTCCGCCGCCAGAGCATGAACTGCTCCTCACCGTAGCGGTCCCTGGTCTCGGCCTTGTTGAGACCGGTCAGGCCGCCGTAGTGGCGTTCGTTCAGACGCCAGTGACGGAGGACCGGCACCCAGAGGCGGCCGAGCTCTTCCAGCGCCAGGTCGAGCGTTCTGATGGCCCGGGTCAGTACCGAGGTATGGGCCACGTCCACCGCCACCCGCTCCTCGGCCAGGAGGGCTCCAGCCGCCCTGGCCTCTTTCTCCCCCTCCCCTGACAGATCGCAGTCGTACCACCCCGTAAAGCGGTTTTCCCGGTTCCAGGTGCTCTGACCGTGACGGAGCAGGACGAGGGTTGGCACAATCGAGAGGTTAGGCCGAAGAAGTTGAGCGTTACTGACTCAACTTTGCTACACTAGATTTCGTCAGAGAGTTCTCGTACAACGGAGGCAACCCCCTATGCCCAAGGCCGTCGGCATCGACCTCGGCACCACCAATTCAGTGGTCAGCGTGCTGGAAGCCGGTGAACCTACCGTCATCCCCAACGCCGAGGGAGCCAGGACCACCCCGTCGGTGGTCGGCTTCTCCAAGTCCGGCGAGGTGCTGGTCGGTGAGGTCGCCAAGCGCCAGGCGATCACCAACCCGGACCGGACCATCCGCTCGGTCAAGCGTCAGATGGGCACCAGCTGGACGATTGACATCGACGGCAAGAAGTACACCGCCCAGGAGATCAGCGCCCGCATCCTCCAGAAGCTGAAGCGGGATGCCGAAAGCTACCTGGGTGACACGGTCACTCAGGCCGTGATCACGACTCCGGCGTACTTCGACGACGCCCAGAGGACCGCGACCAAGGAAGCGGGCCAGATCGCGGGCCTGGAAGTGCTGCGGATCATCAACGAGCCCACCGCAGCCGCGCTGGCCTACGGCCTTGACAAGGAGGGCGCCGATCAGACCGTCCTCGTGTTCGACCTCGGCGGCGGCACCTTCGACGTGTCGGTCCTCGAGATCGGCGAGGGCGTCTTCGAAGTCAAGTCCACCAGCGGCAACACCCATCTGGGAGGCGATGACTGGGATCAGCGGGTCATCGACTGGCTGGTAAAGACGTTCAAGGACACCGAGGGCGTCGACCTGGGCCAGGACAAGATGGCCCTGCAGCGGCTGAAGGAAGCGGCCGAGAAGGCCAAGATCGAGCTGTCGGCCGTCCAGGAGACGTCGATCAACCTCCCCTTCATCACCGCCACCAGCGAAGGCCCCAAGCACCTCGATATGAAGCTCACGCGGTCGAAGTTCCAGGAGATGACCGCGGATCTGGTCGATGCCTGCAAGGGCCCGTTCGAGCAGGCGATCAAGGATGCCGGCCTCGCCACCGACCAGATCCACCACGTGATCCTGGTCGGGGGCGCCACCCGCATGCCGGCCATCCAGGACCTTGTGCTGTCGCTCACCGGCAAGGAGCCACACAAGGGCGTCAACCCTGACGAGGTGGTTGCGGTTGGGGCGGCCATTCAGGCCGGCGTGTTGAAGGGCGACGTCAAGGACGTGCTCTTGCTCGACGTCACCCCGCTCTCCCTCGGCATCGAGACCAAGGGCGGCATCATGACCAAGCTGATCGAGCGCAACACGACGATCCCGACCCGTCGTTCGGAGGTCTTCACCACGGCTGAGGACATGCAGCCGAGCGTCGAGATCCACGTGCTCCAGGGCGAGCGCGAGATGGCGATGTACAACAAGACGCTTGGCAAGTTCCAGCTGGTGGACCTGCCTCCGGCACCCCGGGGCGTGCCTCAGATCGAGGTGACCTTCGACATTGACGCGAACGGCATCGTGAGCGTGCATGCCAAGGACAAGGCCACCGGCAAAGAGCAGTCGATCACCATCACCGGTCAGTCGGCCCTCAACAAGGACGACATCGACCGGATGGTCCGGGACGCCGAGGCTCATGCCGAGGACGACCGGCGACGCCGGGAGGAAGCCGAAGTCCGCAACCAGGCCGACAGCCTCGTCTATCAGACCGAGAAGATGCTGAAGGATCAGGCCGGCTCGTTCTCCGGTGCGGAGAAGGATCGGGTCGAGGCTGACTTGAAGGCGCTCAAGGACGTGCTGTCGGGCGGGGACGTGGACGCCATCCGCCGGTCGACCGAGACCCTGGCGACGGGTGTCCAGGAGCTCGGCAAGCGGCTCTACGAGCAGTCGGCCGCCTCGAGCGATGGCGGGGCATCGGCCGGTGGCACCGGTGGTGCTGGTGGTGCGGGCGGTGCCGGCGGTGCCGGCGGCGCCGGGTCGGCTCCCAACGACGACGAGGTGGTGGACGCGGAGATCGTCGACGAGCACGGGGCATGACCGCGCCGCACGACCCTGGTGAGACTGACGCGGCCGCGACCGACGCGGCCGCGGACGACGCCGCCAGGGCGGATGCGGACGCAGCTGCCGAGGTCGCGGCGGCCGAGGTCGAGGAGGACCTGGACGAGCTGGCCCGGGTGAGCCAGCAACGGGACGAGTACCTCGACGCGCTGCGACGGCTGCAAGCCGACTTTGAGAACTACAAGAAGCGCATGATCCGGCAGCAGACCGAGCATCTGGAGCGAGCCGCGGCCGGCCTGGTCGAAAAGCTGCTGCCGGTTTTCGACACCGTCGACCTCGCCGTTGCCCATGGTGGTGGCGAGGAGGTGAAGCAGATCTGGACGGCGCTGTTCGACGCTCTCGAGCGGGAGGGATTGGAGCGAATCGACCCCGCCGGTGGCGTCTTCGATCCGACCGTCCACGACGCCGTTGCCCATGAACCCGGCGACGGCTGCCGCGAGCCCGTGGTGAGCGAAGTCATGCGGGCCGGATACCGCTGGAAGGGACGGGTCCTCCGACCCGCCATGGTGAAAGTGAAAGGTTGATCTCGCGTGGCCCCGCAACGGGAGTGGTTCGAGAAGGACTACTACAAGATCCTCGGGGTGTCAGACACTGCTTCTGACAAGGAGATCACGCGCGCCTATCGCAAGCTGGCCAAGCAGTACCACCCGGACGCCAACCCGGGCTCGGAGGATCGCTTCAAGGAGATCTCGGCCGCCTACGACGTCCTCGGGGACCAGGCCAGGCGGAAGGAGTACGACGAGGTCCGGCGGTTGGGTCCGGTCGGCAACCCGTTCGCGGGAGCGGGGGCGGGGCCAGGCGGGGACGGGTTCTCCACCAGTTTTCGGGTAGACGACCTCTCCGATCTGCTGGGAGGCATCTTCAACCGCGGCCGGGGCGGGCGGGGCGGGCGCGGTCCAAGCGGGCCCCATCGGGGGGATGACCTCGAAGCTGAGCTTCATCTTTCCTTTCTGGACTCAGTCAGCGGGGTGACGACGACCGTCAATGTGACGAGCGACGTCGCCTGCTCGACCTGCGGCGGGACCGGCGCCGCTCCCGGCACCAGCCCGGTGATCTGCTCGACCTGCGGCGGCCGAGGCGTCATCAACGACAATCAGGGCCTTTTCTCCTTCAGCCAGCCCTGCCGCGACTGCGGTGGAACCGGCATGCGGGTGGAGACTCCCTGCCGCACCTGCGGGGGCCGGGGCATCGAGCGGCGGCCCCGCCAGGTCAAGGTCCGCATCCCGGCAGGCGTGGAGGACGGTCAGCGCATCCGCGTCAAGGGACGCGGCGGGGCAGGCAGCAACGGCGGCCCGGCAGGCGACCTGTTCGTGGTCGTTCACACCGATCGCCATGCCGTCTTCGGCCGTCAGGGGAAAAACCTGACCATCACCGTTCCCGTCAGCTTCCCCGAGGCGGCCCTCGGGGCGACGATCACGGTGCCGACGCTGGACAAGGCGGTGCGCGTCAAGATCCCGGCCGGGACGCGGTCGGGCCGGACGTTTCGGGTCAAGAGCCATGGGGTTCCCGCGTCGAGCGGAACCGGCGACCTGCTGGTCACCATCGAGGTAGCGGTGCCCCAGAAGTTGACGGACGCGGAGCGAGAAGCCATCGAGGCACTGGCATCAGCGTCGGCCTCGGCGGAGGATTCTCCTCGCGACTACCTGGGGGTCTAGCCCATGGCGAGAGAGCGAGAAACTTCCGCACGAGCGGTCTACGTCATCTCGGTCGCGGCCGAGCTGGCCGGCGTTCATCCCCAGACTCTGCGCATCTACGAGCGCAAGGGCTTGCTCGACCCGGCCCGGACCGGCGGGGGGAGCCGGCGCTACAGCGAGCGAGACATCGACCGCTTGCGCCGGATCCAGGACCTGACCACCGCCGGGCTCAACCTTGAAGGCGTCCGGCGGGTGATGGAACTGGAGGATGAGGTCGACCGCTTGCACCGGGAGCTCGATCGCGCCAAGGAGGAGGCACTGGAGGCCATCCGCGCCACCCATCGGCAGTATCGCCGGGACCTGGTGCCGGTCAAGAACTCACCCGTCCCGTGGCGACGCGCCCGGTAGTTGGCTGTCATGCGGTCAACCAACCGGGCGCGGGAAATCTTCTGTGCAGTGCCGATCCCTGGTTCAAAATCGTCGAAACTTGACGGTTTTGCACCAAAGATCGCCAACGAACGTCAGATCCCGCGGATGGGGAAGGTTCTGGCACCCCCGCTTGTTGCTGCGGTTGGACTCAACTTCCTTTAGTCAGGAGAATATAAGTGGCGCTTGATCCGAATCGCTGGACCCTGAAGACCCAGGAGGCGTTCAACGGCGGTGTTGAGGCGGCGCGAAGCCGGAACAACCCGGAAGTCACGCCCGAACACGTGCTCCTGGCCATGCTCGGCCAGGAGGACACGGTGACCCTGCCCGTTCTCGGCAAGGTCGGGCTGGCTCCGCTGAGCG
>JBPYFF010000518.1:0-8626 GCA_051984455.1 Acidimicrobiales bacterium
GGTTCAGGCCGCGGACCTGAAAGCTAGGACGAGCCGGTGACATCGCAGCTGGCGACTCGAGCCGACGGACCCCCGGTCGAGCGGCAAATAGCGATCGATCTGGCCCGCCGCGGGTTGATCGTTGCGCCCGTGTTGCTCCTCGTGGCCGGGCTGGGGTGGGGTGTTCACGGGGTCCTGTCGGCCGCATATGCGCTCGTCCTGGTGCTCCTCAACTTTGCGCTGTCTGCGGCGTTGTTGTCCTGGGCCGCCCGGACCTCACTCGGCCTTCTCATGGGGGTCACGCTCGTCGGCTACGTCGCCCGGCTCGGCTTGATCACGGTTGCCGTGCTGGCGATCTCCGGACAACCGTGGTTCTCGCCCATTCCGCTGTGCGCAACCCTGCTCGTCACTCACCTGGGTCTGCTGATCTGGGAGACCCGGTACGTCTCGGCCACGCTCGCCTTTCCTGGCTTGAAGCCGCCGCGCCCGGCCGGCACCCGGACCGGACCGGCCGGCAAGACGACAGAGAAGGGATCCTGATCAGTGCACGTTCTCGGCGTGCTCAACTTCCCGCCCATCGGCGAGCTCATCGACTGGAAGCACTTTGGGCCGCTGGGGTTCAACAAGACGGCTTTGATCGACATCCTGGCGGTCGTCATCACGCTCACCGTGTTCTTCCTCGCGGCCCGCAAGAAGGAGCTCGTCCCCCGCGGCATTCAGAACATCGCCGAGTCCATCATCGACTTCATCACCGACGGCATCATCTTGCAGACCATCGGTCCCGACGGGATGGGATTTCTTCCTTTTCTCCTGGCGTTGTTCTGCTTCATTTTCGTCACCAACATCTTCGAGATCGTCCCCATCTTCCAGTTCCCCGCCAACGCCCGCATAGCCAACCCGCTCTTCTTGGCCATCATCGTCTGGATCCTCTTCATGTACATCGGGTTCAGTCGCCAGGGTTTCCGGGGTTATCTGAGGAACAGCCTCTTCCCCCCTGGCGTGCCGAAGGCGCTGTACATCCTGGTGACACCGATCGAGTTTCTCTCCACCTTCCTCGTACGACCGTTCTCCCTTGCCATCCGGCTCTTTGCCAACATGCTGGCCGGACACCTGCTGCTCGTCACGTTCGCCTTGTTGACCGATGCCCTGCTGTTCCACAACACGATCGTCATCCTGAAGCCGCTGTTCGTCCTGCCGGCGGCGATGGGCGTCGCGGTGATGGGGTTCGAGCTCCTGGTGTGCGTCCTGCAAGCGTTCATATTCACCATTCTCGCCGCCGTGTACATCGGCGGTGCCATGCATCCTGAGCACTAACCAGAGGAGGAGTTCGGTGCTACACGAGTTAGTGGCGGCCACCAATGTCACAATCAACGCCAAAGAGGTCCAGAAAGGACTGGGGGCGGTAGGCGCCGGTATCGCCTATGGTGCGGCCGCCATCGGGCCTGGCGTAGGCATTGGCATCGTCGTTGGCAACGCCATTACCGCCATGGCCCGCCAGCCTGAGGCGGCCGGCATGGTCCGCACGACGATGTTCCTCGGCATCGCCTTCACCGAGGCACTGGCCCTCATCGGCTTCGTCGTCTTCATCCTGCTCAAGTTCACGGCTTAGGAGCCCGGCATGCATCTGGCCACGATCGGCGTACTGGTCGCCCAGGCAACGACCACAACCACCGCGGGTCCCCCTCAGTCGAGGAACCCGATCGCCCCTTCGGGCGCCGAGATCGCATGGGGCGTCGTGTCCTTCACGGTGCTGTTCGTAGTCCTGTGGAAGTTTGCCTTCCCTGCCGTGAACAAGATGATGCACGATCGGACCGAGCGGATCCGCACCAACATCGACGAGGCGCAGAAGGTCCGGGATGAGGCCGAAGGAATCCTCACCGACTACCAGCGCCAGCTGGCCGATGCCAGGAACGAGTCGAATCGGATCATCGAAGAGGCGCGGCAGGCGGCGGAGCAGCTCCGCCACGACATGGTGCGGCGAGCGGACGAGGAGGTGGCAGAACTTCGGCGGCGGAACGCCGAGGACCTTCAGATCGCACAGGAACGGGCGATCGCCCAGCTCCAGAGCCAGGTTCGCAATCTGGCCATCGAGCTGGCCGAGAAGGTCGTGGGCCAGAACCTGGACCGCGATCGCAACCTGCAGCTCGTCGATCAGTACATCGCCGAGCTGAACGCGACTGGCCGCTCGTGAGGCGCCACCCATGACCGACCGCAACGACGCCTATGCCGCAGCCCTCCTGGAAATCGCCAAGGCAGAAGGCAACCTGGACACCGTTGAGGACGAGCTGTTTCGGGTGGCGCGAACGATCGAGTCGAACGAGGCGCTTCGATCGACTCTGACCGACCAGGCCATTCCGGTTGACCGGCGGCAGAAGATCATGGAGGCCCTGCTCGACGGGAAGGCCTCGCCGGTAACCACGGCGCTCGTGTCCTTCGTCGTCGGGGCCGGCCGCTCCCGGAACCTGCCTGAGATCATCGACCGGCTGGTCGCCCGCGCCGCAGAAGAACGGCGTGAGGCCGTGGCCGAGGTCAGGACCGCCTACCCGCTCGACGAGGACCACCGCCAGAAGCTGGCCGATGCCCTCAGCAAGGCCACCGGAAAGCACGTCTCGCTCAAGGTGGTCGTTGACCCAGCCGTGATGGGAGGGGTCATCGCCACCATCGGAGACACGGTGATCGACGGCACCATCCGGCATCGTCTGGACCAACTTCGAGAATCCCTCTGACCGCAACAGGAGCACGATCGGCATGGCCGACCTGGTAATCAACATCGACGACATCGCCGCTGCCCTTCGGAAGGGACTTGAGGGCTACAGTCCCGAGCTCGAGCAACAGCAAGTCGGTCGGGTCATCGAAGTTGGGGACGGTATCGCTCGCGTCGCGGGGCTCCCGCAGGTCTCGGTGAACGAGCTGCTGGAATTTCACGGAGGCACCCTCGGGCTGGCTCTGAACCTCGACGAAGAGTCGATCGGCGCGGTCATCCTGGGCGAGATCGGCCACATCGAGGAAGGTCAGCCGGTCGTGTCGACCGGCCGGATCCTTTCTATCCCGGTCGGCGACGGCCTTCTCGGCCGGGTGGTTGATCCCCTCGGTCAGCCGATCGACGGCAAGGGACCGATCCACGGAAAGCTGCGCCGGATCGAGATCCAGGCTCCCGGCATCGTGGATCGCCAACCCGTCAAGGAGCCGTTGCAGACGGGGATCAAGGTCATCGATGCCATGACTCCGATCGGACGGGGACAGCGCGAGCTCATCATCGGCGACCGAAAGACCGGCAAGACCTCGGTGGCAGTGGACACGATCATCAACCAGAAGGGTCTGGGGGTGAAGTGCATCTACGTCGGGGTCGGCCAGAAGGCATCGACCATCGCCGAGACGGTCGCCACCCTCGAGGAAACCGGTGCGCTGGAGTACACCGTGGTCGTGAGCGCCCCGGCGTCAGAGCCCTCTCCCTTCAAATACCTCGCTCCGTACGCCGGCTGCGCCATGGGCCAGCACTGGATGGAGGAGGGTGACTCCGCCCTCATCGTCTACGACGACCTATCCAAGCAGGCCGAGGCGTACCGGCAGATGTCTCTCCTTCTGCGCCGGCCTCCGGGCCGGGAGGCCTACCCGGGAGACGTCTTTTACCTCCACAGCCGCCTCCTCGAGAGGGCCGCCAAGCTCTCCGATGAGCGGGGCGGTGGGAGCCTCACGGCGCTGCCGGTCATCGAGACCAAGGCAGGCGACATCTCGGCCTACATCCCGACCAACGTCATCTCCATCACCGACGGTCAGATCTTCCTGGACCTCGACCTCTTCAACTCCGGCGTGCGGCCGGCGATGAATGTGGGCACTTCCGTCTCCCGGGTGGGCGGCAATGCCCAGATCAAGGCGATGAAAGCCGTGGCCGGTGGCCTGAAGCTCGACCTGGCCAACTTCCGGGAGCTCGAGGCATTTGCCAGCTTCGGCTCCGAGCTCGACCGGTCATCGCAGGCGCTCATCGACCGGGGACGCCGGCTGGTCGAACTGCTGAAGCAGTCCAACGGCCGTCCGTTGCCGGTCGAGGAACAGGTCGTCTCCATCTTCGCCGGCACCCGCGGCTACCTCGACGACATCGACATCGCCGACGTCCGCCAGTTCGAAACGGGACTGCTCGAGGATGTGAGGGCCCGCTACGCAGGTGCTCTGGCAGAGATTCGCACTGGTGGCGGGTTACCGGAGGACCAGCTCGCCGACGCCATTTCGTCATTCAAGGACCGGTTCGTGGGCGGCCACGCCGCCGCGGAAGCCGGCGGGGCGGAAGGCAGCGGCGGGGCCGAGGAGGCGGAAGGCTGACCCATGGCGGGCGGGGTCGAGCGGGCACTTCGGCGCCGGATCAGGAGCGTGCAGTCGACCAAAAAGATCACGCGCGCCGTTGAGCTGATCGCGGCCAGTCGGATCGTGAGAGCCCAGCAGCGGGTGGCGGCGGCGCGCCCGTACATCGAGCAGCTCACCGAGGTCATCCGCAACCTCTCGAAAGCCGGTGCCGGTCTCAATCAGCCATTGCTCGTCGTTCGTGACGAGGTCCGTACCGTCGGGTTTGTGGTCGTGACCGCCGACCGCGGGCTCTGTGGCGGGTATAACTCCAACGTCGAGCGGACGGCCGAGCGCGCCATCGCCCGAGAGCAGGCGGCCGGGCGTGACTACCGGCTGATCGTGGTGGGAAAAAAGGGCCAGACCTTCTTCCGCTTCCGCAAGTACCGGGTCGACGCCGCCTTCACCGGCTTTACCGACCAGCCCCACTATGAGCACGCCAGGGAGATCGCCGACCAGGTCGTCGGCCGTTTCATCTCCAACGACGTCGACCAGGTCCAGCTGATCTACACCCAGTTCCTCTCCGTCGGCAGCCAGCGGGTGGTCGAGCGAAGGTTCATTCCCGTGGACGCGTCTGCCATCACCGAGGCGGCAGCAGCTCGGGCCGAGGAGGGAACGGCAGCTTCCTACGAGTTCGAGCCGTCGCCGGAGGCGATCCTCGAGCAGCTGCTGCCGCGTTACGCCGAGGGCCGGCTGTTCGCCGCCCTCCTGGACGCGGCGGCATCCTTACACGCGGCCCAGCAGCGAGCGATGAAGGCCGCCACCGACAACGCCAACGAGCTGATCAAGACACTCGAGCGCATCGCCAATCGGGCTCGTCAAGACGCCATCACCACCGAGATCACGGAGATTGTCGGTGGCGCCGAGGGACTGGCCCAGGCCAAGTCCGGGACGGCCGAGACATGAGCGCCGGACTGGCAGCCGCCGGGCGCCCCCTTTTCCCCCCAAAGGAGCACACGTGAGCACCATCACCGAAAGGTCCGAGACCGCGCTCAAGGACGGCCGGATCGTCGCCATCATCGGCCCGGTCGTCGACGTTGAGTTCCCGCCCGACGCCCTTCCGGAGATCAACTGGGCCCTCGAATTTGAGACCGACGTCGAAGGTGAGGTGACCACCATCGTCGCCGAGGTCGCCCAACACATCGGTGAGAACCGCGTCCGGGCCATTGCCATGAAGCCCACCGACGGACTCAAGCGGGGCCAGGTGGTGCGCAACCTCGGGCGGGGAATCGAGGTGCCGGTGGGGCAGGCCACCCTCGGTCACGTCTTCAATGTCATCGGCGAGCCGCTTGACACCAAGGGCAAGCCGATCGAAGGGCTCGACGAGCACTGGGAGATCCACCGGCCTCCCCCTCCGTTCGAGGAGCTCGAGCCGCAGCGGAAGATGTTCGAGACCGGCCTCAAGGTGGTCGACCTGCTGGAGCCTTATGTGCAGGGCGGCAAGATCGGCCTGTTTGGCGGGGCCGGCGTGGGCAAGACGGTCCTCATCCTGGAGATGATCACCCGGGTGGCCAAGGAGCATGGCGGCGTGTCGGTCTTCGCCGGCGTCGGTGAACGGACGCGTGAGGGCAACGACCTTTGGCTGGAGATGCAGGAGTCGGGCGTCATCAACAACACCGCTCTCGTCTATGGCCAGATGGACGAGCCTCCCGGTGTCCGGCTGCGGGTGGGGCTCTCGGCGCTCACCATGGCGGAGTACTTCCGCGACGTGATGAACCAGGACGTGCTGCTCTTCGTCGACAACATCTTCCGCTTCGTGCAGGCCGGCTCCGAGGTCTCCACCCTCCTCGGCCGGATGCCTTCGGCCGTCGGCTACCAGCCGACGCTGGCCGACGAGATGGGCGAGTTGCAGGAGCGGATCACCTCGACCAAGGGCCGGTCGCTCACCTCTGTCCAGGCCGTCTACGTGCCAGCCGACGACTACACCGATCCGGCGCCGTTCACCACCTTCACCCACCTGGACGCGACCACCAACCTGTCCCGCGACGTGTTCGCGAAGGGAATTTTCCCCGCCGTCGATCCCCTTGCTTCGACCAGCACCATCCTGCAGCTCGACGTCGTCGGCGAGCGCCACTACAACTGCGCCCGGCGCGTCGTCGAGATCCTGCAGCGGTACAAGGAGCTTCAGGACATCATCGCCATTCTCGGTATCGACGAGCTGGCCGAGGATGACAAGGTGCTCGTCACCAGGGCCCGAAAGATCGAGAAGTTTCTCGGGCAGCCCATGTACGTGGCCGAGAACTTCACCGGTATTCCGGGGACCACGGTTCCTATCGACGCCACCGTCGAGGCCTTCGAGAAGCTGTCCGCGGGCGAGTACGACGAGGTCCCCGAGCAAGCGTTCGTCGCGGTCGGCGGCATCGACGACGTGCTGGCCAAAGCCGAGCGGCTGCAGGGGTAAGGAGTCGCTCGCACTGATGACCCTCGACGTTGCCCTCGTTTCGCCCGAGCGGATCCTCTTTTCCGGCGAGGCCGACATGGTGGTCTGCCGGACGAGCGACGGCGAGATCGCCTTTTTGACCGGTCACGCGCCGCTCGTGGGCGCACTTGGGATCGGTACGGTCCGCATCAAGCAGGCCGACGGTGAAGAGGTCAAAGCGGCGGTGCACGGTGGTTTTGTGGAAGTGCGCGACAACCGGGTGAGCATTCTTTCCGACGTGGCGGAGTTGCCCGACCAGATCGACGTCGAACGGGCCAGGCGGGCCCGGGATGAGGCTGAGCGCCTGGTCCAGGCGGGTAACGACGCCGGCGCCGAGGGAGCCCTTCGCCGGGCCCACGTGCGGTTAGAGCTGGCCGGCCAGCTCTAACCAGTTGGAGCGCCGCTCGGGGTCTTAGACGTTGTGGGTCGTCGGAGTGGCGTCGGTCCCCTCGGGGGTCTCCGCGCCGGAGGACTCCTTGGCACGGAGTCGCCGGATCGTTTCGGCCACGTCGGCGGCTCGCTCCTCGAGGTTGCGCTGGTAGCGCTCGAGCCCGCTGATCAGCTCTTCCCGGCTGCCGAACTGGCGGCGCCAGCGTCCACGCCCGTGGCCGTGCCGGTGACCGTGGTCGTGCCAGTGCCGGTGGTCATGCGACGATTCGTTCTCCTCGCGGTCGCCACGGAAACGACGGTTTCGATACGTCATGATGATTCTCCTTGTTCTTCGTGATGGTAGCGCCGCAAGAATGCGGCGATGGTCTGGTCGGCCCGCTCCAGCGCCCCGGCCCAGTGGTCGAGGAGCTGGCGGCCGGCGTCGGTGAGCTGGTAGGTCCGCTTGGCCCGGCCCGGCAGGTCGTCCCGCCAGGTCGAAGTGACCAGCCCCTCGTGCTCGAGCGAGCGCAGCAACCGGTACAGGTTGCCCAGGTCGACGCGGTCGTCGGGCGCAATGGCCTGAAGCGCCTCTGCCAGGTCATAGCCGTGCAGGGAGCCGTCGCGGAGCAGTAGCAGCAAGGCCGGTTCCACGAAGCGCTCGATCCGGGCGTGAACCTCCCAGCCCTGCCCTTCACCTGCCCACCAGCGGCAGCGGGTGCCCCGGCGGCCTCCCCCTGGCCCTCTCGGGCCCGGGCCACGGCCATGGGGCCAGCCTTCGGGCCACTCCTCCGGCCATTGGCGGTGTCTCACCATGCAGCCACTATAGCTGTAAAACACAGTGTTAGTCAATTGCTCAGTGTAAAAAACTTCCCTCACGGGGCGGGACAACTCTCCCCAAAGCATTCCGGGGAGAGAAGTCGACCGTGGGCGGTCGACAACTCTCCCCAAAAGGGGCGGCGTCAGGTGCCAGCTCGCCCGGGGCGGTCGCTGCGCCAGGATATGAGGCATGCCGAGATTGCGGGTGGGGGCCGCCCTGCTCCTGCCGCCACTCAATCGGGACGAGATTGACGGGCTGCGGCGGGCCCTCGGGGACTCGAGCCTCGGCCGGGTGCCTGCTCATGTGACGCTTGTCCCGCCGGTGAACGTCAGGCGAGAGGACCTGGGGCAGGCCCTTCGCGCCCTGCGCAGTGCGGCCGCCTCTGCCCCGGAGGTGCTCCGCCTGACGTTGGGCCCGCCGGAGACGTTTCTGCCCGACAGCCCGGTCCTCTACCTGCCGGTCGGAGGCGATCTCGCGGGCTTGGACCGCGTCCGCAACACGGTGTTCGTCGGGCCGCTCGCCCGGTCGCTGACCTGGCCTTTCGTTCCTCACGTCACGCTGCTCGACGAGGTGGACGCGCCCGTCCTGAAGGCGGCGGCGACCGTCCTGGGTGCCTATCGCAGCGAGGCCTCAATCGATCGCATCTGTCTCCTGCAGGAAGTCCACCGCCCGGCCGGCCGGACCTGGATCGTCCTGGCCGACGCCCT
>JBPYFF010000519.1:0-3897 GCA_051984455.1 Acidimicrobiales bacterium
GCCTGCGCTTGGGGACCAGTTCCATCGGCGGCAACTCCTAGTCGTCGGCGCTTCCAGTGAAGCATGGACCTGTGACGGCGCCGGGCGCCACCCGTGCCCCGGGGAGCAGAGTGGCAAACGGTCCAACAACCGCGCCCGCACCGATCTCGGCGGAGCGGGCCACGGTGGCACTCACCGTCGCTCCCTCGGCCACAACACAGTCGATCAAGTGGGCATCGGGGCCGATCTCGCAGCCGGTCGCGACCACCGTGTGCCCCTGCAAAAGGGTTCCGGGGAAAAGGGTGACGTCGGCCGCAAGCTCGACGGAGGAGTCCAGGTACGTCCGTTCGGGGTCGAGCATGGTCACCCCTCGCCGCATCCACCTGGCGTTGATACGGCGCCGCAGTTCGGCCTCGGCCACGGCGAGCTGCGCCCGATCGTTGACTCCCGCGGCCTCCATCGGATCGGATATGACCTGAGTGGCGACGGGGTAGCCGGCCTCGTAGAGAACCTCGATGGCGTCGGTGAGGTAGTACTCACCCTGAGCATTTTCCGGGCTCAGCCGCCGCAGGGCCGGGGCCAGCACGGTCCGCCGGAACACGTAGATCCCGGTGTTGATCTCGTTGATAGCGGCCTCGTCCGGGGTGGCGTCGGCCTGCTCGACGATCCGCGCCACGCTGTCGTCCCTGCCACGGACGACCCGCCCATAGCCGGTCGGATCCGGCACGAGCGCGGTCAGCACCGTCGCGGCCGCGTCGGCCTGGCGGTGGGTCCTCACCAGCGCGGCCAGCGTCGGTGGCCGGAGGAGGGGCGTATCACCCGGAAGCACCACGATGTCGCCGATGTCGTCCAGGTCCTCGTCAGGAAAGGCCGTCAAGGCGACAGCAATGGCGTCTCCCGTCCCGAGCTGGACGCGCTGCTCAACGAATTCGACGACCAGGCTGGGCCCGGCTTGCTCTCCCATGGCCTTGATGACCCGGTCGGCACCGTGCCCGACGACCACCACTGCCCGATCCAGATCGAGCTCGGCCAGCGCGTCCAGCACATGGAGGACCATGGGCCGGCCAGAGAGCCGATGCAGCGCCTTGGGTCGCGACGAACGCATGCGGGTGCCCTCGCCCGCGGCCAGAACGACGGCGGAAAGGGGGCGGCCGGTCACCGCTCCTTTCTACCAACGCCCGGTGACCGCATCGCGGCACGTCGATTCGAGCCGCGGCGGATCCGGGATCACGGACGGTGACAAAAATCTCCTCGGAGCACATGCGCGCCCACTGAACTTGGTCTACAGTGGCGGCACTCAAGGGAATGCGGGGAACGATGGCAGCCGTTCCCCCGGGCGAACATTGAAGGGGTATGTAAATGAGTGAAGTTCAACCTGTGGCGATGGCGCCTGTCGGTCGCGCCGAAGCCTCCAGCCGGCGTCCGAAAGCAGGACGTCCGGCCAGCCATCCCGGCACCGGACCGAGAGCGGTTCATCCCGCGACGGCCGGCGCCACGGCTCCAACCAGGGTGTACGTCTTCGCCAGGGACGCCATCCTCCGGGCCGGCGTGGCCAGCCAGCTGCGTCGGAGTCCGAGTGTGACGCTGGCCGAAGACCACGCCGTCGACCCGGATGGCGTCGCAGTGGTCGTGTGCGACGAGCTCTGCGAGGACGCCATCAGCGCGATTCGGGCGATCAAGCGGTCGTGCACGCCAAAGATCGCCGTGATCGTGAATCAGCTGACGCACGCCTGGGCCGTGGCCGCGATCGAGGCCGGGGCCCACGCGTTCCTGCCCCGGGGCGAGGCTCGGCCCGACCGGCTGGTGGCCCTGGCCAGGTCGGTCGCCCTCGCGCCGGCCCCGCCGGAGTCACTCGCGGAGGCTACGGGTGAGCTGTTCGGTGAACTTGTTCCCGAACCGCCTGCCCCCGAGCCGGCCGATTGCGGACTGTGTGACCGTGACCTGCAGGTGCTCCGGCTGATGGCCGATGGCCACAGCACCACCGGCATCGCTCGGGACCTGGCCTACTCCGAAAGCACGATCAAGAACATCATCCATGCCATTGTCCGCGAGCTCGGCGCCCGCAACCGGGCCCACGCGGTCGCCACCGCACTCAGGACACAGCTGATCTAACCCGAACACGCGGCCGCCCGTCCCGGCGCGCGGGGGCGGGCGCTAGCCGCCGACGTTCATCGCCACGTACTTCACATTCAGGTACTCGTTGATCCCCTCGCGGCCGCCCTCGCGCCCGTAGCCCGACTGCTTCACGCCACCGAAAGGCGCCGCGGGGTTGGAGACGAGGCCCTGGTTGAGGCCGACCATCCCGACCTCCAGCGCTTCTGACACCCGGAACGCCCGGCTCAGGTTGGTCGTGTAGAGGTACGACACCAGGCCGTATTCGGTGTCGTTGGCGGCTGCGACCGCCTCGTCATCGGAGCCGAACGGCACGATGGGGGCGACCGGGCCGAAGATCTCCTCCCGCAGGAGCCGGGCCTGCGGGGGTACGCCGGTGAGAACCGTGGGCGGATAGAAGTACCCGGCCGCCTCCCGGTCGGGGTGCCCACCGACCATCACTCGGGCGCCTCGGCCCACGGCGTCATCGACCAGCTCGCTCACCTGATCGCGTTGACTCCCGCTGATCAACGGACCGACCTCGACGCCAGGGTCGGTGCCCCGCCCAACCTTCATGCCTCCCAGGCGATCCGCCATTCGGGCCGCGAACTCTTCGGCCACCGACTCCTGCACGTGGAACCGGTTCGCTGCCGTGCACGCCTCGCCCGTGTTGCGCATCTTGGCGATGACGGCACCCTCCACGGCCGCGTCGAGATCGGCGTCATCAAAGACGATGAAGGGGGCGTTGCCGCCCAGCTCCATGGATACCCGCAGGAGCTGGCCGGAGGCCTGAGCGGCCAGCTGCTTGCCAACCTCCGTCGACCCGGTGAAGGAGAGCTTGCGAGTACGAGGGTCGGCCATGATCGGACCAGTGGTCGGCCCCGCCTTCGAGCTGGTCACAACGTTGAGGACCCCCGGGGGCAAGCCGGCTTCGGTCAGGATCGACGCGAGCGCCAGGCTGGACAGCGGTGTCAGCTGCGCCGGCTTGAGCACCATGGTGCAACCGGCCGCCACCGCCGGGCCGATCTTGCGAGTCCCCATAGCCATGGGAAAGTTCCAGGGCGTGATGAGCAGGCACGGCCCGACCGGTTGACGCATGACGAGAAGTCGCCCCTTACCGTTCGGGGCGACGGTGTAGCGACCGTCGATCCGCACCGCCTCCTCGGAGAACCACCGGAGGAACTCGGCGCCGTAGACGATCTCGGCTTTGGACTCGGCGACCGGCTTACCCATTTCCAGGGTCATCAGGAGAGCCAGCTCGTCGGCCCGGTCCATCAACCGCTCATACGTCCGGCGCAGGATCTCGCCCCGCTGCCTCGGCGGGGTCGCGGCCCACCCTGCCTGTGCATCCACGGCCGCGTCCAGCGCCGCCCGAGCGTCGGTGGCATCGCCGTCGGCCACTTCCACGAGAACCTCTCCGGTCGCGGGATCCTCCACCCCCAGCGTCTTGCCGCTGCGGGCGGGCCGCCATTCTCCTCCGATGAACAGCTGGCGGGGTACCCCGCCCAGGATCCTCGCCTCGTTTTCCTCGCCCAGCCAAGTCATCGCTTTCACCATCCTCTCAAGTCAACCGGCCACGACTCGAGGACGTCTTCGCCGTCCACGACGTGCATGGTCTCGTGATAGGCGACCGTCGGGTCGATGTGAGCGGGAAGGAGTCGAACCCGCTGGCCGGTCCGATAGCCGGGCGATCCGTCTTTGGCGGAGAACGTCACGTGCTCATCGGAGCAAAACCACACAACACCGCCATCCGACAGCGACGGGTTGCCGTGGTCCATCCCCACGGCCTTGAGTCCGCAGTCGGCCACGGCCCACCCCGCGGGGTTC
>JBPYFF010000520.1:0-2544 GCA_051984455.1 Acidimicrobiales bacterium
GCGGCCGGGGGCGAGGATCCGACCGACGCCGTGCTGGCCCGCCTCGAGACGGCCGCCGAATCGCTGGCCGACCGCATCGGCGACGTCCATGGTGAGGAATGGGGGCTGACCGGGCGGCTACCGGGGCCGGATTCGAGAAAGGTGTCGGCCCTCGACGTGGTCCGCTACTCAGTGCAGATCGGGGTCGAGCATCTACGGGCGGCCGAACGGACCGTGGCTGATGTGGCCCGGGAGGTCGGGCGCGGGAATCGGGGTGTCGGTGATAGTCCGTAACGGCACGATGCCCGCCCACACGTCGAGCCCGATGTCCTCCTGATCGTCGATCGGAGGCCCGGTCCTGACCTTGGCCGACGCCTCGTCGATCGGGAGCCTCAAGACCAGCGTGCCGGCGAGCTCCTTTTCGCTGGGCGGCCGAACAGCGGCGCTCCGCCCGGCCAGCACGTGCTCGACCAGGGCATCGAGCGCGGCCACCTTCTCGCCCCGATCGGTGACTGCGGTGGCCCAGCCGAACACGCACACCGACCGGTAGTTGAGGGAGTGGTGGAACGCCGATCGGGCCAGGACCAATCCATCGACCAGCGTCGCCGTCACGCACGCCTCGATCCCGTCTCGCAGCGAGTTGAGCATGTGGTTCGCCGGGGCGCCGTGGAGGTACAAGTGGTCGTCGATACGGGCGTGGATGGTCGGGATGACAAACGGCCGTCCATCGACGGCGAAGCCGACGTGGCAGATGCGGGATTCGTCCAGCACGCCGTTGACCACTGATCGGTCGTAGGACGCCCGTTCCCGGAGTCGCCGTACGGTGCTGCGGGGTGTCACTCGAAGGTCGGTCATCTTCGGGGCAGCCTTTTGTTATAGTACGTAATGGTGAATGCACCAGTACGTTATCAGCTGACGGGCTCGACCGCGGCCGAGATTTCCGCCAGCGCCGAGCGGGAGCTGCGGTCCGGCCGGCTGAGGGGCGGCGACCGGCTCCCGCCGATCAGGGCGCTGGCCGGTCAGCTGGAGGTCAGCCCGGGCACGGTCGCCGCCGCCTATAAGACGCTGCGGCTGCGCGGGATCACGGTCGGCGACGGCCGAAGAGGCACACGGGTGGCCCACCGGCCGGCGGTCACCGGGCCGGCGGCGGCCGCGTCGCTCGCTCCGTCGGTGCCGCCGGGTGTGCGCGACCTCGCTTCGGGCAATCCTGACCCTTCGCTCCTGCCCGACATCAGGCCGTATCTGCGGGACCTGAGCCGCGCTCCTCTCCGCGAACTCAGCCGGCTGTACGGCGAGCCCCCCTACCTGCCCGAACTGGTGGGTCTGGCTCGGGTGCAGTTGACCGCCGACGGTGTGCCCGCGGACGCGATCGCGGTCGTGGGCGGGGCCCTCGATGGGGTCGAGCGAGCCTTGCAAGCCCATCTCCGACCGGCCGACCAGGTGGTCGTCGAGGATCCCGGGTACCCCGGAGTGCTCGACCTGGTTGCGGCCCTTGGCCTGTCAGCCTTGCCGGTGGCGGTCGATGCCGAGGGGGTGTTGCCGGCCGCGTTCGAGCGGGCAATGGCGGGAGGCGCCCGTGCGGCGGTCATCACCCCCAGGGCCCAGAACCCGACCGGAGCCGCCCTGAGCGAGGCCCGGGCCCGCCAGCTGCGGGCGGTGCTGCGGGAGCATCCAGAGGTCCTGGTCATCGAAGACGACCACGCCGGCGTCATCTCGGGCGCTCCTGCGGTCACGCTGGCTCACCGGAGGAGGCAGCGATGGGCCGTCATCCGGTCAGTCTCGAAGGCGCTCGGCCCCGACCTGCGCTTCGCGGTCGTCGCCGGGGACGAGGCCACTGTCGCCCTCGTCGAGGGCCGGCGCCAGCTGGGAGCGGGATGGGTCAGCCGCATCCTCCAGCGGCTGGTGGTGGCGTTGTGGTCCGACCCCTCGGTCCCGGCCTTGATGGCCCGGGCGGCATCGGAGTACGCCGCCAGGCGGGAGGCGCTGGTGGGCGCCCTGGCCGCGGCGGGAGTCAACGTTGAGGCCCCGTCCGGATTGAACGTGTGGGTCCCTGTCCATGAGGAGCAGGCCGTCGTGGCCCGCCTCCTGGCGCAAGGATGGTTGGTTGCCGCGGGTGAGCGGTTCCGGCGCCACAGCCGGCCGGCGGTGCGGGTCACCGTGGCCCGTTTGTCGCCGGACGACGCTCCGGTCGTGGCCTCATTGCTGGCGTCGGCGCTGGCTGCCGCGGTCGTGCCTGGGCCCCGGCTCGGCTGACTCGCATGCATTCTGGGAACGTGTTCAGGCGGCGAAGGGGCGGGTAAGCGTTCCAAGAACGCGCTGGCTATGCCATCGAGACCAGTTCGAGGAGGTCGTCGTCCCAGGAGTCGAGGGTGCCGTCGGGCATGAGCAGCACCTCGTCGGGCGACAGGTCGGCAACGAAGCTGGTGTCGTGGCTGACCAGCACCATGGCACCCGGCCAGTCGGCCAGGGCCGAACCGATCGCGGCTCTCGAAGGCGGGTCCAGGTTGTTGGTCGGCTCGTCGAGCAGCAGGAGGGTGTGCCGGCCGGCGACGAGCTGGGCCAGGG
>JBPYFF010000521.1:0-9850 GCA_051984455.1 Acidimicrobiales bacterium
GCGTCCCGCCGCCCGGGCCAACTCCGGCAGGAACAGGGCCCCGTACTGGCGGAGAGCCTCGATGATGTCGTGACTGGCGCCGGCCACCGGTTCGCTGGCGATCCCCTCTCCCCGGGCGGCCTGAAGCAGCCAGGGAAGGTCGGCCCGCAGGATGAGCGTGATCGGCGTCGCCCGGGAGGTGATCGTGGCCCCCGGGGCAGCGGGACCGCTGCCGGAGTCGCCGTTGTCACGGATCTTGAGCCGGCCCCACACCAGCTCGCCGCCGTGGCACAACTGATCGAGCCAGTCGGAACGGTACGACTCGACCCGGGCCGGCAGCACCTGCCCTTCCCAGGTGCCGGCGGGAAGCTCGAAGCCCTGCAGCTGCTCGATCACGCTCACCAGGCCGGCCTGGCCATGCCGCTGGCTGCCCGGCGCCACGTGTTGCCAGCGCAGCAGGAACCGCATCAGGTCCTGGGCGGTGACCGGCTCGATCTCCCGTCGCAGCCGTTTCTGGGTGTAGATGTGGATGCGGGAGAGGAGCCGGCGGGCGCACCACTGTTGGTCATCGATGGCCGGGTCAAACTGGCCCTGCAAGACAAAGCCTTCCTGTTCGAGCTGCGCCAGCGCCACCAGCACGGCACCTTCCGCCAGACCGGTGATGGCGGCCAGCTCGCCCGTCCTCACCGGACCGAGCCCGTCGAGATGGCCGCGGACCACCTGGAGCGCGGCGGTCCCTTCAGGATCGCCGGCGCACAGCGCATCGACATCAGGGCGTCGTTCCACCGCATACCACAGCCGTCTTTCCCCGAGATCGGTGACCGCCGCCCGGCCGTGATCGACCAGCTCCCGGAACCACTCCTCGTACTCAGTGAGGGGCGGGGAAACAACCAGCGACAGCAGCAGGTCGTGCAGCTCGTCGGCATCCCGGAGATCGGGACTGGCCTCGGCGCGGACCCGGGCGATGGCGTCGGGATCAAGGGCAGCGAGATCCCGTGCCTCCACCGGGAGGCCCCTCCGCAGGGAGACCGCCCGGCTCCGGCGCTCCTCGAGCGGCGCATCGTCGAGGAACGTGTAGGGCCGGGCATTGAGGATCTCGTGCGAGAGTGGTGAGGGCTCGGTGCTGTCCCGCCAGGTCACGCCGACCACTCCGGTCTCGAGGTCGGTGACGAGGGCCTGCAGACCGACCACGTCCATGGCCTCGGTCAGGCAATCCTGCATCGTCTGGCGAACGAGGGGGTGGTCGGGAATCTCGACCGGTCCGGCGGCAGCGTTGTCCTGGCAGGCCGCCAGAGCGGGAAACACCGAGACCATCAAGTCGTCGGCCTCCATGCGCTGGATGGGAGCGGGGTTCTTTTTTCCCCCTTTGAAGCGCAGCACGGTGAGGGCTCGATTGAGGTTCCACCGCCACCGGATGGCAAACATGGGCGATGCCAGCGTCGCCTGTCGAAGCACCCGCTCGACGGTGGCTGAGGACAAAAAGCGGGTGATGGAGTCCAGCGGAAAACTGTGCTGGGGGCCAAGCGACAACAACACCGCGTCGTCAGTGGCGGCGGCCTGCAACTCGAAATCGAACGAGACGCAGAATCGCTTGCGCAGGGCGAGTCCGAGCGCCCGGTTGACCCGGCCGCCAAAGGGTGCGTGGATCACCAGCTGCATCCCGCCGGTGTCGTCGAAGAACCGCTCCACCACGATGTGATCGAGGGTCGGCAGCCGACCCAGCGCGGCCCGGGAAGCGGCGAGATACTGCACGACCATGGTGGCGGCCTCGGTGTCGACTCCGCACCGCTGCCGCAACCAGTCGACCGCTCCCGCCTTGTCATCTCTGGCGAGGAAGCCGTCAATGCCGGCGCGCAGAGCCGACACCTCCTGCGACAGCTCCGCCGTGCGCGCCGGCGCTTCTCCCAGCCAGAACGGCACGGAGGGCGGCGCTCCCTGGGCGTCGACGACGCGGACCACGCCGCGCTCCACCCGCCGGATCCGCCATGACGTCGACCCCAACAGAAAGACGTCGCCGGCCATGGACTCGATGGCCCAGTCCTCGTTGACCGTGCCGACGAAGGTGTCGTCGGGGTCGGCCAGGACCCGGTAGTCGCCGGTCTCGGGAATGGCACCCCCGGACGTGAGGGCGGCCAGTCGCGCCCCGCGACGGCCCGTCACCTCGTGGTTGACCCGGTCATGGTGGAGGTAGGCGGCCCGCCGGCCCCGGCCGGTCGAGATCCCGCCAGAGACCAGGTCCACGATCTCATCGAAATCAGATCGGGCCAGATCCGAGTACGGTGCGGCCCGCCGGAACAGCTGGTAGAGGTCATCCTCCTTCCACCGCTCGGCCGCGCACTCGGCCACGACCTGCTGGGCCAGGATGTCAAGGGGCGCCTCGGGCGGCGAAATGGCGTCAAGCCGCCCGGCCCGCACGCCGGCCAGCAGCGCACAGCACTCGACCAGCTCGTCACGGGTCATGGGAAAAAGGCGGCCCTTGGGTGTGCCACCCCGGCTGTGCCCCGACCGGCCGACGCGCTGCAGGAAGGTCGCCAGGCTTCGCGGTGACGCGATCTGGCAAACCAGCTCGACCGGGCCGATGTCGATGCCCAGCTCCAGCGAAGCGGTCGCGACAAGGGCACGGAGGTCACCGGCCCGGAGCCGGGTCTCGACCCGCAATCGCCGTTCTTTGGAGAGGCTGCCGTGATGAGCAGCGACCACGTCATCGCCGAGCCGCTCACCAAGGAGGTGTGCGATCCGCTCGGCCATCCGGCGGGTGTTGACGAACACCAGCGTGGTGCGGTGAGCCCGGACGTAGCCGGCGATCTTGTCCAGGACCTCGGCCAGTTGCTCGCTCGAAGCCACCGCCTCGAGCTCGCCATCGGGAAGCTCGATGGCCAGGTCGAGGTCCCGTTGATGTCCGACGTCGACCACCGCGCAGGGCGGTTGGTCGGATCCATCTTTGGCGGTGCCGGCGCCGCCGACCAGCAACCGGGCCACGGCATCGATCGGTCGTTGCGTCGCCGACAGGCCGACCCGCAGCGGTCGCCGGTCACACAGGCGCTCGAGCCGCTCAAGGGTGAGGGCAAGGTGGGAACCACGCTTGTCCCGGGCGACGGCGTGGATTTCGTCCAGGATCACCGTCCGGACGTTCGAGAGCGTCGCCCGGCTGCGCTCCGCCGTCACCAGCAAATAGAGGGACTCCGGCGTGGTGACGAGGAAGTTAGGGGGCTGGCGGACCATGGCGGCGCGAGCGGAGGGCGGCGTGTCCCCGTTGCGGACCTCGGCCCGCAACCGGGGCGCAACCAGGCCCATCCCCGATGCGACCACGGCGATCTCGCGAAGGGGCGTCTCCAGGTTCTGCTGAATGTCGACGGCGAGGGCCTTGAGCGGCGAGACGTAGACGACCTGGGTACGGCCCTCGACCGGCTCACCCCGTTCCGCGGCGCGGTAGAGCTCGTTGATGCAGACAAGAAAACCGGCCAGGGTCTTGCCGGAGCCCGTCGGTGCCGCGATCAGCGTGTCGTCCCCGGCCGCGATCCGTGGCCAGCCGAGCTCCTGGGCGAGCGTGGGCCCCTCGGGAAAGCGGCCGAGAAACCACTCCCGTACCGCCGGGTAAAACCCCTCGAGAGTTGCGGGCGGGTCGAGCGTCAATTGGTCGAACATGTGTTCGCAAAGCCTATCAGATCCGGGGCCACTAGCGTCTCGGTCGGTGATCGTGTTCGATGCGAAGGTAGACGTCGAAAGCGGTGTTGCCGCCCTGGAACGCCACGGGTATTTCGTCGTCGAGGGACTGCTCACACCGGAACAGGTAGCGCAGGCCCGTGACGAGCTCGAGCCCGAGCTGGCCGCCACGCCGAATGGGCGCAACTCCTTCGAAGGTCGCCGGACGCGCCGGGTCTACGCCCTGTTTGGCAAGATCCGGTCCTTCGATGAGCCTGCCACAAGCCCGCTCGTCCTCGGCGTGCTCGACCGGGTTCTCGGCCACTATCAGTTCAGCGCCCCGGTTGCGATTGACATCGGTCCGGGGGAAGCGGCCCAGGTCCTCCACCGCGACGACAATGTCTATCCGCTCCCCCGCCCCCATCCGACCGTGGTGGTCAACACGATGTGGGCACTCGACGATTTCACCGAGGCCAATGGCGCCACGTGCGTGCTTCCCGGCAGCCACCTCGACCCGGGTGACCAGCCGCCGGCCGGCTCGCCTCGCATGGTGGCGACCATGCCCGCCGGCTCGATGATGATGTACGTGGGGAGCCTGTGGCACGGCGGCGGGGCCAATACGACAGACCGTCCCCGCCTGGGCGTCATCGTCGAATACGTGGCGTCGTGGCTACGGCCCCAGGAGAACCACCTGCTGGCGGTGCCGGCCCAGGTGGCCCGCGGCCTTCCCGAACGGCTGCAGGAACTGCTCGGCTACAACATCTACCCGCCGTTTCTGGGCTACGTCGACGGCCGGCACCCTCGCCGGGTGCTTGAGCGAGCGCGCTAGACCAGCGCGATCGCCCGCGGCGCCCCGGTCAGGTCGGAAAGGTGGTCCCACGACCCGCCGGCGTCGTGGCTGATCCACACCGCCCCACCCCGGGTCACGTAGGCGGCGGTATCGCCGAGCGTCGCCACCCAGTAGGTATCGATATTGCCGTCGGCAAAGTCCGTGACCCGCTGCCACGCTCCCTCCTCGCCGAGGGGCCGCCGGTACACCGCCCCCTCCCGGGCCCCCGGGCCGGTCGATGCCGTCAACAGGACCTGGTCACCGGCGACGGCCACCGCCCGGCAGTAGGACCCGTGCAGGCCGTCGCTGTCCCACTGCCACGTCGCGCCGCCGTCGGTGGAGCGACCGAACCCGGCCGCGCCGGTCGCGGCCAGCAACGACCCGTCGGGAGCCACCGCGACCTGGTGGACGTCAACGTCGATATCGACCAGCGCACGCCACTGCCCGCCGGCGTCTCGGCGGGCGATGCCACCGACGTGAACGTTGACCAGCACGGTGCCGTTGTCTCGGGCCATTGAGCGCGTCGACGCCGGCCCGCCCCACGGGGTGTACCACGCCGCCCGTTCGGGCAGCCGGTCGAATGACTCGTCAGCCACAAGGGAACGGCCGCTCCGCGTGAGGACGTGCGCTTCGTCAGTTCCGACCATGACGTCTTCGCCCGACGCGGCCAGACAGGTGAGCGCGGCACCGTCCCACCCGGCGACGAGGGACCAGTCCTTATCCCGTCGCCATAGCTCTCGACCATCGACCACCGCCCACACCGTGCCCGCATCGATGGCCAGTGCGCCAACGTCCCGACCGGGCAGACCGGCGATCCCATCTCTGGTTGCGACAAGAACCTCCATGCCGTTCAGCCTACGACCGAGGTCCCCCGTTGGGGCGGCCCCGTAGGATCACCGACTCGTGGGAGCGCTGGACGGGATCCGTGTGGTAGAGGCCGGTCTTCTGGTGCAGGGTCCGCAAGCCGCGGCGACCCTTCATGCATGGGGAGCCGATGTGATCAAGGTCGAGCTCCCTGGCCTCGGCGACCAAAGCCGGTGGCTGCCGATCGGGCCGAACGACGTGCGTTCGGCCTACTTTCTCGCCTGCAACCGGGGCAAGCGCAGTGTCACGCTCGACCTCCGCTGCCCGCCAGGCCAGGAAGCCTTTCTCCGGTTGGCCGGGCAGGCCGACGTCATCATCACCAACTTCAAGCCGGGCACGATGGATGGCTGGGGCCTCGGCTATGAGCAGGTCGAGGCCCGTAACCCGCGGATTGTCTACGCAACCGGCTCCACCTTTGGACCGGCGGCCTCCGAGGCGCGGGAGGGGGCCGACCTGAGCGGGCAGGCTGCCGGAGGCATCATCAGCACCACCGGCGTGGACGGAGGAGAGCCCACTCCCGTTGCCGCGACGATCGCCGACCACATTGCGTCCCAGAACCTCGTGGCTGGCATCCTTGCCGCCCTGCTGACGCGTGAGCGGACGGGATACGGCCAACGGGTCGACACGTCCCTGCTCGGTGGGCAGATCTGGGCGCAGGCGAGCGAGTACACCGCTCACCTTCTCTCCGGACAGCCGCTCGGACGGGCGAATCGGGGAAACCCCATGATCCCCGGCCTCTATGGCATTTTCCGCACCGCGGATGGCTGGATTGCGATCGTCGGGGTGGTCGGCGCGGCCAAGGCGAAGTTTTTTGAAATCGTCGGACGGCCCGAACTCTCCGAGCGATTCCCGCAGCTGTATTACTGGGAGGCGGAGAAAGCGGCGTTGTTCCCGATCCTCGACCAGGTCTTCACGATTCGAACGACGGCTGAGTGGTGCAAGGTCCTCGCTTCCGCCGGCTTGCGGCACGCCCCCGTCAGGAACCACGCCGAGGTCGTGGCCGACCCCGATGTGTGGGAGAACGGGTACCTCGCCCGGGTTTCGGATTCGGGCGGAGATGGCGTCGTTGTCGTGCCCCCGGTTCGTTTCAGCGCCACGCCGGCGCGTGCTGGTGTCGTTGCCCCCGAGCTGGGTCAGCACACCGAGGAAGTGCTCCTCGAACTGGGCTACAGCTGGGACGGGATCGCGGAGCTCCGGGCGGCCGGCGCCATTTGACATTCGGTCGCCGGCAACTTTGGGCATACCAGCACGTACTCCCAGGCGGGGGAATATGGCCAGAGTTGCGGCACCGGCCGATTGCAGCACCGGCCGTGCGACCCATCCGACACGGGCCGCAGCCTTGAGAGGCCGGCGGGTAGCGTCTGGCTGTGTACCCGGGTCAATACGCCAGGGACCATCCGGATCAGGCTGCCCTGATCATGGCCGGGTCGGGCCAGGTCGTGACCTTCGCCCGCTACGAGGCCGGGTGCAACCGGTTGGTCCACCTGTTTCGGGACGTGGGGCTGCGTCGCCTCGACCACGTCGCTTTCATGATGGAAAATCACCCGGTCCTCCTCGAATGCGAGGGTGCCGCTGACAGGACCGGCCTCTACTACACCTGCATCAACTCGTACCTTGCCGCCGACGAGGCGGCGTACATCGTGAACGACTGTGAGGCCCGCATCGTCGTCTCTTCCCGGGCCAAGCAGGAGGTTGTGGCCCAACTGCCGGCCCTCTGCCCGAACGTCGAGCGCTGGCTGATGGTCGACGCCGACGGGCCCCCACCCCCGCCCTACGAGTCGTACGACGCGGCGGTTGCCGCGTATCCGGCCGATGCCGTGCCGGACGAAGAACTGGGCGCGGCCATGCTCTATTCCTCGGGAACGACGGGGCGACCCAAGGGCATCCTGCGTCCCCTTCCCGAAACACCACCGTCCGTTCCACTGCCGATCATGGAGTTCGTAAAACACATCTTCGGCTTCAGGGAACGAATGGTCTACCTCTCACCCGCACCCCTTTACCACTCAGCCCCCCAGGCGAGTGTGGCCACGGCTTTGCGTCTCGGCTCGACGGCCGTGATCATGGAGCACTTCGATCCGGCAGAGTTTCTGTGGCTGGTGGAGCGCTACCGCGTGACCAACTCACAGATGGTACCCACCATGTTTTCCCGCCTGCTGAAGCTGCCGGAAGAGGTTCGCCGATCCGCCGACGTGTCGTCGCTCGAGCACATCGTCCACGCCGCCGCCCCCTGCCCCATTCCTGTCAAGGAACAGATGATCGCCTGGTGGGGTCCGATCATCCTCGAGTACTACGCCGCAACCGAGGGCAATGGGTTCACCTTCTGCACCTCGGAAGAATGGCTGGCCCACAAGGGCACCGTCGGCCGGGCGCTGGTGGGAGATCTGCTGATACTCGACGATGACGGCAAGCCCTGCCCGACGGGCATACCGGGCACGGTGTGGTTTGGCGGCGCGACCAACTTCGAGTACTTCAACGATCCGGTCAAGACGGCGGAGTCGCGCGTTACGGCCGGCAAGAGCGTGAGAAGCACCGTCGGGGATGTCGGCTATGTCGACGAGGATGGCTGGCTCTACCTGACCGACCGCAAGTCGTACATGATCATCTCCGGCGGAGTGAACATCTATCCCCAGGAGACCGAGAACCTCCTCGTCACTCATCCCAAGGTGTTTGACGCCGCGGTCATCGGAGTTCCCAACGATGATCTGGGTGAGGAGGTCAAGGCGGTGGTACAGCCCTCGCCCGATGTCGAGGCCGGGCCGGCCCTCGAGCGCGAGCTGATCGGCTTCTGTCGAGAAAACCTGGCCCATTTCAAATGTCCCCGCACCGTTGACTTCGTCGATGAGCTTCCCCGGCTGCCAACCGGCAAGCTCTACAAGCGGCTGCTGCGCGACAAGTACTGGGCCGGGCACTCCACCTCGATCCTTTGAAGGCGCGCCCTGCCGGCGGCGGGTCGAACCCTCGTCCGACCCGGACGCGCGCTGGCCGCCCAATCTGGGAAGACGCGCTCACGGCCGACGAGGCCGCGATGCTCGATCCCGGCGCCCCCGGCGAACTGAAACGGCGGCCCGACATTTTGGTCGTGGGCGGCGGCATGGTGGGCCTGGCGGTGGCCGTCATCTGCGCTCAAGCCGGCCTCGGCCATGTGACGGTGGTGGAGCAGCACTCCCTCGGCGCAGGGGCGAGCGGAGGGGCCGCCGGATTACTCGTCCCTGACGCCCACCACGGCACCGATCCGGCGCCCTTTGTCGCACTCGGGCGGGCCAGCCTCAACGCCTGGCGCCGGCTGGACTCGACCTGTCCGGGAGGCGTGGGACTGTTGCCGCTCGACTGGTTGGGGCTCGAACCCTTCCCGGCGGGGCCCGCCTCGGACCTGCCGCCCACGGCCCATCGCCTGACGGCGGACGACGTTCACCGGCTCGTCCCCGACCTGGCCGCGCCCTGCCCCGGCGTGGTGATCGCGGGGCAGGGCAGGGTCAATCCCCTGCGGGCCCTCGCCCGCCTCGCCGAACAACTGCTCGCTTCCGGAGGGTCGATCCTGTCGGGTGTGGGTGTTCTCGACGTTTCCCTGCGTGGTGACCGTCTCATCAACATCGCGACGTCGGCCGGGGACCTCAGCCCCGGTGCGGTCGTCTTCGCAACCGGAGGACCGCCCGGACTCCCGCACCTGCCGCTGGACCTCAGCGGCGAGATGATCAAAGGGCATCTCCTGGCCACCGAGCCGACCCCTCTCGAATCGCCCGGCGCGGTTGAGCCGTTCGCAACGCAACTGGAAGACGGCCGCCTGCTCTCGGGCGGAACCCTGGACGTCGACGACTCGACGCCCGTGGTGCGCACCGGCGTGGTGGGCGAGATCCGGGCAATGCTGGACGCAGCCTTTCCCGTCCTGAAGGACATTCCGACATCGCACAGCTGGTGCTGCTTCCGTCCCGTCGTAGCTGATCGGCTGCCGGTGATCGATCGAGTTCCGGGGCTGGTGAATGCCTGGATCACCTGCGGCCACTTCCGGACGGGAATCCTGATGGCACCCGCGACCGGGGATCTCCTGGCGGAGTGGATCGCCGGGGATGAATCGCCCGAGGACGCCTACCCCTTCCGTATCCAGCGCCCGGGTCTGCGAGCATCGGGGTCGAGCCAGCAGTCCCGCTAGCTTCGCGCCGCATGAAGAAGCTGGCCGACTACGGGTTTGATGATCACCCCGACGGCGATCCCGAGCGCACGGCCATCGCCTGGTCAGTCGCGCTGCTCGACGACTGCGACGAGTGCAACGACCTCCGCGTCGAGCTCACCGTGGAGGAGGCGGGCCGTCCCGGCACGGGGCTGGTCGGGCACCTGTCACCCATGACGGCTCGGCGTCTCCGGGCCGCACTGGCCACCGCGCTCCGCGAGATGGGCGAGCCCCTGGAAGACTGAGCTCAGCGGAGATCGCGAGGTGCGACAAAATCCTCGAGGTGGGCTGGACAGCGGCCCAGTTCACTCCACTCGTCGCTCGGGATCGTGAAGGCGGCGAGCGCGCCGGTCGGGAACTTCTCGGCCAGC
>JBPYFF010000522.1:0-26362 GCA_051984455.1 Acidimicrobiales bacterium
GCAGGAGGCCTGCTCGGCCTGCTGCCCCTGACCGATCCGTATCGAATTCCCAGAAGCCAGCGGGGCTGAGCAGGCAGGCGCGGTCAGCCGGAGGGCGATGCCGGCCAGGCGGTAAGGCTGTCCAGGCGGCTGGCGATGTAGACGGCGTGATCGCCGAGGCGCTCGTAAAACCTTCCGATCAAAGCCATGTCCATGGTGACCGACGCCGGAATGGGGCTGGCCGCCACCTCGGCCGTCAGGCTGGTCAGGACGTCGTCGAGCTCGTCCCGCGCCGCTTCCAGCATCTCCGCCGCCCTCGGCAGCCGGTTGTCCCAGCACCGGCACACCTCCTGCCACATGGCGGTCGTCAGGTCGCCGGTTCGCGTGACGAGGGCACGGCCGCGGGCGGTTAAGTGACCAGTAATGCCCTGTGCGCCTCGCCGGGCGATCTGCTCGGCCAGGTCGGCGGACCGCTCGAGCTCGGGAACGGCGCGCAGGACCGCAAGCAGGTAGCGCAGATCCGCCGCGACCGGTGCCTGCCGGGCCATCAGCACGCCGACCTTGCGCTCGACTTCCTCGTACAACGGGTCGGCCAGGTGCCGGCGGGCGTGGATTTCGACGGCCGCGTCGACATCCTCGCGGAGCAGGGCTTCGGTCGCGTCCACGACCTCCTCTCGGACGAAATGGATGAGCTCGGACAGCCTTGCGTCGACGTCGGCCAGGTTGTGATGAAAAGCCGAGCGGAGCTCGCTCTCCTCCTTGTCAGTCACGTCGCCAGGGTAGATGGGCCCGCCGGCGCTCCTGCGGACGGGAGCTCCGCCAGTAGCCTTGGCTGTCATGTGTGGGATCATCGCCGTGCTCAAGAGACCGAGCTCCCGGCCGGCGCCTCTTCCGGACTCCGTCCTTCGCCGTCTGCAGGACCTGCTGGATCGGCTGGCCGACGACCAGGTGGAACGCGATGAGGCCACGCTCTCCGTGGTCGCGGCCGAGCTCGAGTCGATTGATCGGGACCTGAAGGGCACGGTCGGGGTTGCCTGTCTGCTGGCCGAGCCGGGACTGGCGATGGTCAATGCCGTGGAGGCAAAGGCGACAGCCATAAAGGCCGTGCTGGTGACCATAGAAGCGCGCCTTGATGCCGGGGCCACCTCCCTGTCTCCCGGCGACCTGGAGCGAATCAACGCCGTGCTGGTCCGGCTCAACGACGCGGCATGGGCCGTCGGGCGAGACCGGGTCCGCACGGCCCGGGGAATCGCCGAACTGGCAGCAACCTCCAGCCCGGCGCAATCGGCTCTCGAAGCATTTTGGGCCATCGAGGTGGCCCTCTCGTCACTCGATCGGCTCGAAGTGAGAGGCCGGGACTCGGCCGGATTGCACGTCCTGGTGACCGATCACCGGATGGACCTGGCTTCGCCGGAAATCCGAGCACTGATGGGCGCCCGCGCCACCGATTCGTTGTTCGGCTCGCTGGCAGTCCGGACCCCTGAAGGGCATCTAAGCCTGGTCTACAAGGCCGCGGCCGAGATCGGTGAGCTGGGGGACAACACCCGGGCCCTCCGCACCGCCATTCGGACCGACCCGTTGCTGCACCTCGCCGTAGCCAGCGAGCGGGCGACCTTCAGCGTTCTCGGTCACACCCGTTGGGCCAGCGTTGGCGTCATCTCGCAAGCCAACGCCCATCCCCTCAACTCGGAGGAGCTGGATCGAACTGACGGTCCGTACGTGACGGCCGTCCTCAACGGCGACGTCGACAACTATCTCGACCTTCGGGCAACAGAACGGCTTGCCGTGCCGGCAGAAATGTCGAGTGACGCCAAGGTCATCCCAACGCTCGTGTCCCGACGGATGGCCGAGGGTTCCGCGGTCGAGGACTCGTTCCGGAAGACGGTCGCCCGGTTCGAAGGGTCGGTCGCCATCGGCATGACCGCAGTGGACACGCCCGATCAGCAGTACTTCGCTTTGAGGGGAAGCGGGCAGTCACTCAACATCGGGCTGGCGGAGGACGCCTTCATCGTGGCCAGTGAGCCATACGGACTGGTCGAAGAAACCGGCTGCTACCTTCGCATGGATGGCGAAGCCGTCAATGTGGCGCGGCACGGCGAAGCCGTCAATTCCCGGCCGCATGGCGAAGCCGTCAATTCCGCGTCGCACGGCGAAGCCAGCCCGGGCCAGATTGTCGTGCTGGATCGGGCCGGGGCGGGCACCCTCGACGGGATACGCCGGCTGACGTATGACGGCACCGTCATCCCCGTTGCCCCGGACGAGATCCGAACGGCCGAGATAACGACCAGGGACATTGATCGGTCCGGATTTCCTCACTTTCTCCTCAAGGAGATCTCCGAGGCGCCCCATTCCTTTCGCAAGACGCTCAGGGGGAAGATCGTTGCCAGTGGCCCGAGCGGACGCCTGGCCGTTCGGCTCGGCGACGAGACCTTGCCCCCGCCGCTCCGAGCGAAGCTGGCCGCGGGCGGCATCGCCCGCATCGTGGTGATCGGCCAGGGCACCGCTGCTGTCGCGGGCCAAAGTGTGGCGGCTGCCACCGCCGGATGTCTGACGTCGTCGGCCACCACGGTCAACGCGATGCTAGCGACGGAACTATCAGGCTTCGCGCTACTCGACGATATGAGCGAGACGCTCGTGATCGCCGTCAGTCAGTCGGGGACGACAACCGACACCAATCGCACCGTGGACCTGGTCCGAAGCCGGGGGGCTCACGTCGTATCGATCGTGAATCGCCGCAACAGCGACCTGGTCGACAAGTCCGACGGCGTCCTGTACACCTCTGACGGCCGCGACGTCGAGATGAGCGTGGCGTCGACGAAGGCCTTTTACGCTCAGGTTGCCGCCGGTTTTCTCCTCGCGCTGGCTCTCGCCGATGCGATGGGCTGCGGCGACCATCACCGGACCCATGAGCTGCTTGCCGGCCTGCGGGGCCTGCCCGCGGCCATGGAAAAGGTGATGGCGCAACGTCCGGCGATCGCCGACGCAGCCGCCCGCATTGCCCCGCCCCGCCGGTCCTGGGCCGTCGTCGGCAATGGGCCCAACAAGATCGCGGCGGCTGAGATCCGGATCAAGTTGTCCGAGCTGTGCTACAAGTCGATTGCGTGTGACGGCACCGAGGACAAGAAACACATCGACCTGTCGTCAGAGCCGATGGTTCTGGTGTGCGCGGCCGGCCTCAGCGGGCCAACGGCGGACGACGTCGCCAAGGAAGTGGGGATCTACCGGGCCCACAAGGCCGCACCGGTCGTGATCGCGTCTCGTGGGCAAGTGGCCCGTTTCGCATCGGCCGTCCAGACGATCGAGGTCCCGGTGGTCGATCCCGCCCTGGCGTTTGTCCTGTCGGCCATGGCCGGGCACCTCTTTGGATACGAGGCCGCCCTGGCCATCGACGCCCAGGCCCGCCCCCTCCGGGAGGCCCGCGCCGCCCTCGAGCAGGCCTTCACCGAAAATGCCCGCAACGACCGCGATCACCTCCTCCAGTCGCTCGCCCCCGACCTGCGCGTGATCGCAGACCGCTTCTTTGAAGGCCTTCGTGGCGGGGCCTACAACGGCCATCTGGAGGCCGGCACCGCGGTCCGCCTGGCAACGTTGTTCCGCTATGCCACAGGGCAGTTGCCGGTGGAAGGGTATGAGATGGAGTACGGCAAGGTCGGGACGCCGTCGGCGATCGCCGGCGACCTGCTTGATGCCCTCACCGCGGGCATCGACGAGCTGACCCGACCGGTCGATGCCATCAAGCATCAGGCCAAGACGGTGACCGTGGGCATCTCCCGAAGCGAGGACGCGCTCACCAGCGCGCCCCTGGTGAAGGAAGTGCTGGCGGCTGGTGCCTCGCCTGACTGTCTGTCGTACCGTGCCTTGCGCACGCTGTCCAACCTCGATCCTTCTGTCGAGGAAGTGAGGGGCTTCACCCGGTATCGCATTGAGGGGGACGTGCTCGGGCACGCGACCATTCATGTGGTGGACAGGGGCGGCGTGTCGCTCGGCATCGCGTCGAGGACGGACCGGACCCCGACCTTGCGCGGCACCAAACACCGGGCCGCCGAGGAGCGAGAGGTCACGGTGGCGAAGGGACGCTCCGACAACCGGACCGTCATCCTCGTTCCGGAGACGAAAGGAGATCAGGTCACCGGCATGACCCTGCTGCATGTCCGCTTCCCCGAGTTCCTTCCCTGGGTCACGGCGAAGCAGGTGTTGCAGGGATATCGAGGTCGCTACGCCGCGCTCAATGACGCCGTGACGGAAACCGAGCCGGCGTTCGATGATGAGCGGCTCGGCCAGGTTCCGTTCGTGGACCTCCTGACGGAGCCGGTCTACGTGCTGGCTGACCGCTGGCGTCACCTTTGATCGGCATCGGGATCGACGCCATCGACATTGGCCGTTTTCGTGCCGTGCTGGCTCGCCGTCCCGCCCTCGCGGCGCGCCTGTTCACCGATGACGAGCGGGCCTATGCCCACCGGCGGGCGGACCCAGCGCCCTCACTTGCCGCTCGCTTTGCCGCCAAAGAGGCGGCCATGAAGGCCCTGGGAGTCGGGCTCGGCGCGTTCGGGTGGAAGGACGTCGAGGTCGTCACCTCTCTCGCCGGCCGTCCGTCGCTGTCGGTCCGCGGTGCCGCCGCCGCCCTGGCCCATGATCAGGGGGTGCAAAAATGGCAGGTCTCCCTCACCCATACCGAATCGTTCGCTCAGGCCGTCGTGGCTGCCATGCGCGGAGCCGGTTGTGATACCGGTCGTCAACACTGAGCAAATGAACGCGGTCGACCAGGCCGCAACCGAGCCGGTGGACGTGCTCATCGGCCGGGCGGGTGCGGCGGCCGCGTCGGCGGCGGTCCGGATGCTCGGTGGCACGTATGGGCGGCGAGTCGTCGTTGTTGCCGGCAAGGGCAACAATGGCGCCGACGGCCGGGCGGCCGCCAAGCTGCTGGCCAGGCGGGGTGCCAGGGTGACCGTGGTTGACGCCGCGAGCGCGAGCCGAGACCGGTCTCTGCCGCCGGCCGACCTCGTCATGGACGCCGCCTACGGGACGGGCTTTCGCGGCTCGTACGTGGCCCCCGATCCGGGCGGTGCTCAGGTCCTGGCGGTCGACATCCCGTCGGGTCTGCCCGGTGACACCGGCGTTCCTGCCGATGGCCGGCCGGTGGCTGCCGACGCGACCGTGACGTTCGCGGCCTACAAGCCCGGCCTCCTGCTTGGCCTCGGGCCCGAGCTGGCCGGACGGGTCCACGTGGCCGACATCGGACTGGGAGACGGAGCCAGGTCCGTGTGCACGTCGTGGTTGGTGTCCGACGACGACGTTGATCTGGTGCCGGAACGCCCCCGCGAAGCCCACAAGTGGCAGAGCGCGGTCGCAGTTGCAGCCGGCTCTCCCGGCATGATGGGCGCCCCGCTCTTGCTCAGCCGCGGGGCCATGCGGGCCGGTGCCGGCTATGTCCGGCTGGGTGTGCCAGGGGCATCGATATCCAATCTTCCGCCGGGCGAGGCCGTGGGCCTGGCTCTGCCCGCGGCCGACTGGGACGGTGCCCTGCTCGACGCCGCCCGCCGCTGCAAGGCCATTGTGATGGGGCCAGGGCTCGGTCGATCCGGAACCGTCAGGGCCGCGGTGCTTCGGGTGCTCACCTCCGCATCGGTGCCTGTGGTGCTCGATGCCGATGCATTAACCGTCCTGGGGTCCCCGGACGCTCTCCGGAACGCCATTGCGGCGCGAGCCGCCCCCACGATCATCACGCCCCATACAGGGGAGTACGCCAGCCTCTTCGGCCAGCCACCCGGCATCGACCGGATCGCAGCCGTTCGCGACGCAGCGGCGGCGACATCCGCGATCGTCTTGCTGAAGGGGTCAACAACGGTGATCGCGGCGCCCGATGGCCAGGTGCTGCTTGCCGCAGCCGGTTCTGCTCGCCTTGCGACGGCCGGCACGGGTGACGTCCTGTCGGGAGTCATCGCCGCCTTCCTGGCACGCGGCGTTCCCGCGCTGCCAGCAGCCGGCCTCGCCTCCCATGTTCACGGCAGGGCCGCCGGCCTCGGACACCGGGAGGGGCTTGTCGCAGGTGACCTCCCTGACCTCGTGGCCCGGTGGTTGTCGCAGCGGCGAGGGCCCCGGCAGTGACGGCCCGTCGGGTGTCGCCGCCCCCCGCGGAAGCCGTCCCGGCCAGCGCCGCGACCGCGCCACTCCGCCCGGCCTGGGCCGAGATAGACCTGGGCGCCATCCGGCACAATGCCCGCGTCCTGCGTGATCTGGTCGCGCCGGCAGAGCTGTGCGCGGTGGTGAAGGCGTGGGGCTACGGCCACGGCCCCGTCCAGGTGGCGAGAGCAGCCCTGCAAGGTGGCGCCACGTCACTTGCTGTTGCCCTGGTCGAGGAAGGCCGCCAACTCCGTGGCGCCGGCATCGGTGCGCCCGTTCTCCTGCTGTCGGAGCCGCCCCCGCCCGCGATGACGGAGGTGGTCCGCTTGGCCCTCACGCCGACGGTGTACACCGAAGAAGGGGTGGGCGCCCTCGGCGACGCGGTTGTGGCCAGCCCTCGCGACGCGCCGTTTCCTGCCCACGTGAAGGTCGACACCGGAATGCACCGGGTCGGGGCGGCGCCCGAGGAAGCCCTGCGGATTGCCCTTGACGTGGCCACCCGGCCAGAACTCGAGCTGCGTGGACTGTGGACTCATTTCGCGGTTGCCGACGAGCTCGAGTCGTCCTTCACCGCCGAGCAGCTGGCCCTTTTTCTCGACGTCGTCGGCCGGCTGGGCCGTCGCGGCGTGCGTCCTCGGGTCCTCCATGCTGCCAATTCGGCCGCGGCCCTCTGCCACCCCTCCACCCGTATGGACATGGTCCGGTGCGGCGTGGCGGTCTACGGCCTGGCGCCCTCTCCCGACGTCGCGCAAGACGGGCGGTGCTCGGCGCTCCGGCCTGCCCTCTCTTTGCGAGCGAGGGTGTCGTTCGTCAAAGAGGTTGAGGCCGGAGACCGGCTCTCGTACGGGCTTCGTTACGCCGTGTCGCGCCGTTCGGTGGTTGCGACCGTCCCGCTGGGATACGCCGATGGCGTGACCCGCAGCCTGTCGTCGAGGGGTGGCCAGGTGTTGATCGGCGGCAGGCGTTACCCCATTGCCGGCAGCGTCACCATGGACCAGGTTCTCATCGACTGCGGACCGGCAGCCGATGTGGCAGTCGGAGATGTGGTGGTACTTCTCGGCCGTCAGGGGGCGGAGGAGATCACCGCGTGGGAATGGGCCGAGCGCACCGGGACGATCGCGTACGAGGTGGTGTGCGGAGTGAGCGCAAGGGTGCCGAGAATCTACCGGCCATGATCACGCAGGTCCCCGGGGTCAGGGTCGGTCACTGGACGGATGCACGGGCGAGAACGGGATGCACCGCGGTGCTGCTTCCCGCCGGGACGGTGGCGTCAGGGGAGGTCCGGGGGGGCGCCCCCGGCACTCGAGAATGGGATCTGCTGTCGCCTGAGCGCACCGTGAACCGGGTGGACGCCGTGGTTCTCTCAGGTGGATCCGCCTTCGGGCTGGCCGCGTGCGATGGTGTCAGTCGCTGGTGTGAGGAGCGTGGCATCGGTCACCCAACCTCCGCCGGCCCGGTGCCGATCGTGGTGGGAATGGTGCTGTTCGACCTGATGGTTGGCGACCCCTCCGTTCGTCCCGACGCTGCGGCCGGCTACGCCGCCTGCGTCGCTGCGACTGCTGGCCCCGTCCCCGTCGGTCAGGTTGGCGCCGGTGCGGGCGCCACCGTCGCCAAATGGCAGGGCCCCGACGCCGTGCTGCCGGGAGGAATCGGATCAGCTGTTGAGCGGGCTGGTCCTCTCGTCGTCGCCGCCCTGGTCGCCGCCAACGCCGTTGGAAGCCTGCGGGGCGAGGACCGGCTGCACTGGCCGGAAGGCCTGAGCCAGGCGTTCGGCCACACGACGATCGGCGTGGTTGCGACCAACGCCAGGCTGGACAAAATCGGTTGCCTCTTGACGGCCCAGTCGGGCCACGACGGCGTGGCCCGGGCTCTCGAGCCTGCCCACGCCACCGTCGACGGTGACGCGGTCGTCGCGGCCGCGGTGGGCGAGGTCGTCGCCCCTGTCGACCAGGTGAGACTGCTGGCGGCCCGCGCCGTTGAGGACGCGATCCGCGCTGCCGTGGGGCATTGATACGACGGGCAGTACCATCCACCATTGTGCCGAAGCTGGCTGAGCTCGAGGAGCAGGCCAAGGCGTGTGTGCGATGCCCGCTCTCCGAGGGCCGCACCACCGTCGTCTTCGGCGAAGGAGATCCGGCCGCCGACCTGATGGTGGTCGGCGAAGGGCCGGGCCGGGACGAGGATCTGCAGGGCCGTCCGTTCGTCGGCCGATCCGGCCAGCTGCTTGATCGGCTCCTGTGGGAGGAGGTGGGCCTGCCGAGGCGGGCGGTGTACATCGCGAACTGTGTCATGTGCCGCCCTCCCGGCAACCGCGACCCCTTGCCGGCGGAGATCGAGGCCTGCCAGCCCTGGCTGGAGTCCAAGATGGAGCTCATCGAGCCGCGCGTGCTGCTCACCCTGGGCAACTTCGCGACCCGGCTGCTCCTCAAAACGAATGAAGGAATCCGGCGGGTCCGGGGCCGGGTGTATCAGGTCGGCTCTCGTGGGACCGTGCTGGTCCCCACCTATCACCCGGCGGCCGCGCTGCGGGGAGGCGGCGAGGTCCTGGCCGAGATGCGGGCCGACTTTGTGAGGGCCAAGGAGGCCCTGGCCGCCCAGCAGCCGGCGACGGTGCGGCCCGCCGCCGGCGCGGAAAGGCTCCCGCTGTGACGATCACGGGGTCCGGGGTTCACCTCACGTCCGGCTCGGCCGAGGAGACCCGGCAAGCGGGCGCCGCTCTCAGCCGCCTCCTGGCCGCCGGCGACGTCATCCTGCTCGGAGGCGACCTCGGGGCCGGCAAGACCACCTTTACCCAGGGAGTCGCCCGAGGCCTGGGGGTGGATGAACCGGTGACCAGTCCGACCTTTACCCTTCTCCGCAGCTATGACAGCCCGACTGGCCTGCAGCTCCTCCACGCCGACCTGTACCGGCTCGACTACCTCCAGGAAGTGATCGACCTGGGCCTGCCGGAGCTGCTCGAGGAAGGAGCCGTGGCGGTGGTCGAATGGGGTGAGCTGGCCGCACCCGTCCTGGTGCCCGATTACCTCGATGTCCGCATCGCCTTCGGCGAGCCCGAGGACGAGCGTACGTTCGTCCTGCAGCCCGTGGGAGCGAGGTGGGCGGCTCGTGTGCCATCCCTGCAGCAGGTCTTCGGGCCATCTCAACCGGCATCGTGATCATCCTCGGCATCGAAACCGCAACTCCCCAGGTCGGCTGCGCCCTTGGAGGACACGAAGGCGCGCTGGCCTCATTCCACGTGGCTCGCGGCAACCGCCATGGCGAGATCCTGGCCCCTGCCATCGAGTTTGTCTGCCGCCAGGCACAGATCGACCTGCGGGAAGTCAGCGCGATCGCCGTGGACGTCGGGCCGGGGTTGTTCACCGGCCTGCGGGTGGGCGTCGTCACTGCCAAAGCGCTCGCCACGGCGCTTCGGATCCCGCTGATTGGGCTGACCAGTCTGGATCTGCTCGCCTACCCGGAACGGCGGTCGGCCCGGCTGATCGCGGCCCTGGTTGACGCCCGGAGGGGAGAGGTGTTCTGGGCCCTCTACCGGCATGTGCCGGGCGGGGTCCAGCGCCTGACCGACTACGCCGTGAGCCCCCCGGCCGAAGTTGCCTCCGAGCTCATGGCGCGCGGCCGCGAAACCCTCGCGGTCGGCGACGGCGCCCGGCGCTATGCCAGCATCCTGGGAGAGGTGAGTAGCGTCGAGCTGGGGGGTGTGGGAACCGCCTACCCTTCGGCCAGCGTGTTGGTGGAGCTGGCTCAGCCGCTGGGCGTCCGGGAGGAGTTCGTCCATCCGAGCTCGCTGGCGCCGCTCTACCTCCGCAAAGCCGACGCCCGGATCAACTGGCGGCAGCGGGACGAGGTGACGGCGGGGGGGAGGCGATAAGCCAGATGTCGGCACGGGTCCCTGACGTGGAGAGCAACAGCCGGGATGATGATGCCCCGCTCGAGGTGCATCTGGTCCCCATGCGCCGCCGCCACCTGCGGGCCGTGCTCCGCATCGAGAGCCAGGTCTATCCACGGCCGTGGTCACTGCCCCTCTTCATGAGCGAGCTCAACCTCCGGACCAGCCGGGCGTACTACGTGGCTCGCGTCGACGGCAACGTGGTCGGCTATGCCGGGCTGATGCTCACCGGCGACGACGGTCATGTGACGACCATCGCGGTCGACCCGGCATGGCACCGCCACAAGATCGGCACCCGGCTGCTGCTCAACCTCGCCCGAGAGGGCCGGCACCGCAGCGCCCGCCATCTCACGCTGGAAGTTCGGATGAGCAATACCGGAGCCCAGGCCCTCTACCGGAGGTTCGGTTTCCGGCCCGCCGGTATCCGCAAGAACTACTACCTCGAGACCAACGAGGACGCCATGGTGATGTGGGCCGACGACATCGACACCGATGACTACGCGGCCCGATTGGCGGAGCTCGAAGCCGGGGTCCCGGGGACCACCATCATCGAGAGCGGACGGTAGTGACCACCATCCTGGCCATCGAGACGTCCTGTGATGAGACCGCGGCGGCCGTGGTCGCTGACGGCCGGGACGTGCGCTCGTCGGTCGTCAGCAGCCAGGTGGATCTCCACGCCGCTTTCGGCGGGGTGGTGCCGGAGGTGGCCAGTCGGGCTCACGTGGCCTTGCTCACTTCGGTCGTGGCTGAGGCCCTCCTCGAGGCGGGCATCGACGGCAACGAGCTCGACGCCGTGGCCGCGACCATCGGGCCCGGGCTCATCGGCGCGCTCCTGGTCGGCGTTAGTGCCGCCAAGGCCTACTCCCTGGCCTGGCGGGCGCCCTTCGTCGGCGTCAACCACATGGAAGCCCACCTCCAGGCCGCCCTGATCGAAGAGCCCGACCTGGGGCTGCCGGTGGTCGTGCTCCTCGTATCGGGTGGGCACACCTTGCTCATCGCCATGGACCGCGCGCGGGGGGGACCCTTTCCCTTCGTCTACCGCCTCCTCGGCGAGACGATTGACGACGCCGCCGGAGAGGCCTTTGACAAAGTCGCCCGGTTTCTCGGGCTGGGCTATCCGGGAGGACCGGCGGTCGACCGGGCAGCCGCTTCCGGCGACCCCGGGGCGATCCGCTTTCCCCGGGGCCTCATGGACGAAGGTTACGCCTTTTCCTTCAGCGGCCTGAAGACCAGCGTCATCAACTACGTCCGAAAACATCCAAAAGCACCGGTGGCGGACGTCGCCGCCTCCTTCCAGGAGGCGGTGGTGGACGTGCTCGTGACCAAGTCCCGCCGGGCGGCAGCGGAGACCGATGCGAGCGGGATTTGCATCGGGGGCGGGGTGGCGGCCAATTCCGTTCTCCGGCAGCGGGTGCTCGACGTGTGCGCAGCCGACGGACGGCAGGCATTCCTCCCCCGCCTGTCGATGTGCACCGACAACGCCGCCATGATCGGAGCGACGGCGTGGTACCGGCTGCGGGCCGACGGGCCCACGCCACTCGACGCCGGCCCCGACCCGAACCTGAAGCTCCCGCTCGCCTGAGGGGAACCGGCCTCGCCGCCCGGTTGAAGAACTGCTCGGGTCTCGCTATCGTTAGCACTCGTCCGGTGAGAGTGCTAACAGCGCCAACGGAGGCGAAATCAATGAATCTGCAGCCCCTCGACGACCGCATCGTCGTCCGTCCCAGCGAAGCCGAGGAAAAGACGGCTTCGGGTCTGGTCATCCCCGACACGGCCAAGGAAAAGCCCCAACAGGGCGAGGTCCTTGCTGTCGGACCTGGCCGCAGGGCCGACAACACCGGGGAGTTGGTTCCCCTCGATATCTCGGTCGGTGACACGGTCGTCTACTCGAAGTACGGCGGGACGGAGATCACGTTCGAAGGTGAGGATCTGCTCATCCTCACCGGTCGGGACGTCCTCGCCAAGATCAGCGGCAAGAAGGCGAAGAAGTAGTGCCCAAGATCCTGAGGTTTGACGAGAACGCCCGGCGGGGTCTGGAGGCCGGAGTCAACAAGCTGGCCGACTCGGTCAAGGTGACCCTCGGCCCCAAAGGTCGCAACGTCGTCATCGACAAGAAGTTCGGTGCTCCGACCATCACCAACGACGGCGTGACCATCGCCCGGGAGGTCGAGCTCGAGGACCCGTTCGAGAACATGGGCGCCCAGCTCGTGAAGGAAGTCGCGACCAAGACCAACGACATCGCCCGCGACGGGACCACGACCGCGACCGTGCTGGCCCAGGCTCTCATTCGCGAGGGCTTGCGCAACGTGGCTGCCGGGGCCAACCCGATGGCCCTCAAGCGTGGCATCGAAAGCGCCGTGAAGGCGGTGGTCGAGAGCATCAAGCAGCAGGCGAAGGAGATCGACGACAAGAGCGAGATCGCTCAGGTCGCGTCCATCTCGGCGGCCGACCAGTCGATCGGCGACGTCATTGCGGACGCCATCGACAGGGTGGGCAAGGACGGGGTCGTCACCGTCGAGGAGTCGAACACGTTCGGGCTCGAGCTCGACTTCACCGAAGGGATGCAGTTCGACAAGGGCTTTCTCTCCCCGTACTTCGTGACCGATCCGGAGCGCCAGGAGTCGGTCCTCGAAGACCCCTACGTGATAATCGCCAACCAGAAGATCAGCGCGGTGCACGATCTGGTACCGGTGCTCGAGCGGGTCATGCAGACCGGCAAGCCGCTGCTGGTCATCGCCGAGGATGTCGAGGGTGAGGCCCTCGCCACCCTGGTCGTCAACAAGATCCGCGGCACCTTCAACTCGGTGGCGGTCAAGGCGCCGGGATTCGGCGACCGGCGAAAGGCCATGCTGGCCGATATCGCCACCCTGACGGGAGGCCAGGTCATCTCGGAAGAGGTCGGCCTCAAGCTGGAGAACGTCAGTCTCGACCTGCTGGGCCGGGCCCGCAAAGTGGTCATTGACAAGGACAACACGACCGTCATCGAAGGTGCCGGCTCCGAGGAAGATGTCAAGGGCCGGATCGCCCAGATCAAGCGCGAGATCGATGACACCGACTCCGACTGGGACAGGGAAAAGCTGCAGGAGCGGCTGGCGAAGCTGGCCGGCGGTGTGGCCGTCGTGAAGGTGGGAGCGGCAACCGAGATCGAGCTGAAGGAGAAGAAGCACCGCATCGAGGACGCCCTGTCGGCCACCCGGGCCGCGATCGAAGAGGGCGTCGTCGCCGGCGGCGGGACCGCCCTGCTGCGGAGCCGGAAGAACGTCAACGCTGCCGCCAAGAAGTTGAAGGGCGACGAGGCCACCGGCGCCACCATGGTGTCCAAGGCGCTGGAGGAACCGACCAAGTGGATCGCCATGAACGCCGGTTTCGAGGGCGCGGTCATGGTGCAACAGGCGGAGCGGGAGTCGGGCAACGTGGGCCTGAATGCGCTCACCGGCGTGTTCGAGGACCTGCTGAAGGCCGGGGTCATCGACCCGGCCAAGGTGACTCGCTCGGCCCTGCAGAATGCCGCCTCGATCGCCGGGCTGTTGCTGACCACGGAAGCCGTCGTCGCCGACAAGCCCGAGAAGAAGGACGGGGCCGCGGCGGCCGCGGCTGCCGCCGGTGCCGGCATGGGTGGCATGGGTGGCATGGGCGGCATGGGGATGATGTAGCCGTTCGCGACTGCGTTTTGGTGGCCCGGGTCGTGGTATCGGCCCGGGCCACTTCGCGTCTTCCTACCCTCGGGCGGACCGGCGCCAGACCAGCTTCGTGCCGGTCCAGGTGTCGTCGATGGCGCAGACCTTGGTGTCGACCAGCCCGAGCGGCAGGGCGACGTCGCGGACGACATGGTCGTTGACCTCGGTCGGAACCCCGGACGACTTCTTCGGCCATCCGATCCAGAGGGCCCCGGCCGGTCGCACCGCGTCGCCCAGGCGCTCGATCCGTTTCTCGAGCTCGGCGCGCACGGTCGTGAAGAACAGGATCACGTCCGCCGCGGGGCCGGCGCGGGCGCGGTGACCGAGGCGGGTGCGGATCGTGACCCCTTCCGGCCAGATGATGTCGAAGCCGGCCGGAGCCCGCAGCACCACGACGCGATCACCCTGCTTGATCCCGAGCTTGGTGACGAGCGGAGTTCCGGAATAGCCGGCCACGGCAATAGTCTGGCCACCATGGATCGACCACTCCCGGATCCCGCCAAATTGCTGGAGGAGTGGATGGAGTGGGAGCGGGGCGAGGAGACGCCGGGGCGAGTGATGGCCAACCTCAAGACCGGCGGGTTGAGGGACCTGCTGGAGCAGATGGTGGCCAACGGGCGGCCGCAGACGCGAGACGAGCCGGAGACGGCCGATTCGTCGACCTGGACCCCGACCGTCTGAGCGAGTCCATCCGCGTGACGGCAACAGCGCGAGGAGGGCGCCAGCTGATACCGCGGCCCGGTCAGGCTCGTCCGGGCGGGCCACCCCCGTGGGCCGCCTATCCCGACGAGGCGCGACGAGGCATCACGGTGCCGAGGGTGCGGGCGGTCATGGCCCGGCGGGGACCTTCAGTGTCGGCCGTCGTCTCCAGGTCTCCGCACGTCGAGCTGCCCGGCCTGGATCGGCCCGGTAGCCGGCCGGCCGCCGTGCTGTGCGCCCTCTTCGAGGAGGCTCATGAGGCCCGTGTCCTGTTGACCCGCCGCTCGTCCAACCTCCGGTCGCACACCGGAGAAGTGTCATTTCCCGGTGGCCGGCTGGAGGACGGCGAAAGGCCGGTCGCGGCCGCACTCAGGGAGGCGGGAGAGGAGATCGGCGTTGATCCCGCCCAGGTGGAAATTCTCGGTCAACTGTCGCCCCTGTCGACGTATTCGAGCCGAGCCACCATTACCCCGTTCGTCGGTGTGCTCCCTCGCCGGCCGAGGCTCACCGCCAACCCGGCCGAGGTCGAGCGGGCGTTCGACGTCTCTCTGGCCGAACTGGTCTCAGATGACGTGTATCACCAGGAAGTGTGGCACCTGCCCGGGGTGGGCTGGCGGGAGATGAACTTCTTCGAACTGGTCGGCGACACGGTCTGGGGAGCGACGGCGCGAATGCTGGTCGAGTTGCTCATGATGCTCTTCGAAACGGGTTGACGATCAAATAGCCTGGTGGTGTGCCGACGCTTTCGTTCGAGGGGGAGACCCACGACGAGATCGTCAGGAAGGTGCGTCGCTGGCTGGCGTCGCTCCAAGGTCACGACGAGCACCTCGATCTCCCTGAGGCGGTGGAGCGAGCATCGGAGCTCACCAAGGACGCCCTCGCGGTCGTCGCCGCGGCGGCGCCTGCGCCCATCGCCCGGAGTGACATCACCAGGGCGCTGACCCGCATGGGCTACGACCTGACCGACTCCACCAAACGCGCGGTCATCGCCGGCCTCGACGCGCTGTCCGACGCGTCCGAGGGCGATGTCGTCCAGCGGATCGAGCGAGCCCGCAACTCCGTCCTGTACGAGATGAACGCTGCGGTCGCCAAGCAGATCCTCCGGGCGCTGCGCTGACCACCTCTTTCCTACCCCGGTAGCCTCGATCAGCCATGATCTGTCCCCGGTGCGGCATCATCAACGCCGACGACGCGCCCCGCTGCCGGCGATGCCAGGGTTCCCTCGCGCCGCCGCCGGAGCGCCCGGCTGAGTCCGGGGAAGCGGTGACCTCCGCGGCCCCGCCGCAGGCCGGGACCACTTCGCCAGAAGGCGAGGACACTCCTCCGACCTGGCAGCCACCCCCCGCCCCCGCCGCTCCTCCGGCCACACCATGGGTGGTTCCTCCCCCGCCCCCGCCGCCCTCGGTCTCGACCATCTGGCCGCCGCCCAGGGTGCCGCCATCAGTGGAGTGGCCGCCGCCATCGGGGGTGCCGCGGTCGGGGCCGCCGCAACCTCCCCCGCCCGCGGGCGGCTGGCCGCCGCCGTCGGGCCCGCCGCAGCCTTCCAGCTGGAATAACCGCGGCGGGCTTCCGACGTACCTGCCGTGGGCCATCCTGTCCATGCTCGCCTTCTGGCCTGGTGGCATCGTGGCCGTCGTGTACGGAGTGCTGGTCAACCGCCGGCTAGCAGCCGGCGACGTCGCGGGCGCGACCCGGGCCAGCCGCCTCGCCAGGAGGTGGTGCTGGATCTCGGTTGCGGTCGGTGTCGTCGTGCTGCTGCTGCTGGTGAGCGGCGCCATCCGGAATCCGTACGGCTCGAGTTGATCCACCACCGCCAGCGCCGGCCCACGCCCTAGGCTAAAGGGATGGCAGACGTCGAAATTGGACGGGGGAAATCGGGCCGGCGGGCCTACGGCTTCGACGACATCGCGATCGTCCCGAGCCGGCGCACCCGGGATCCCGAGGACGTCGACATTTCCTGGGAGATCGACGCCTACCAGTTCGAGTTGCCTCTCATGGCGTCGGCCATGGACGGCGTGGTGAGCCCGGCCACGGCCATCGAGATCGGCCGGCTGGGCGGCGTCGGCGTGCTGAACCTCGAGGGACTGTGGACGCGGTACGAGGACCCCGAGTCGCTGTTCGATGAGATTGCGCACCTCGAGCCCGACAAGGCGACGGCCCGTATGCAGCAGATCTACATGGAGCCGATCAAGCCGGAGTTGATCGCCCGGCGCATTGCCGAGATCAAAGAGGCCGGGGTCGTCTCCTGCGCCTCCCTGACCCCGCAGCGCACCGCCAGGTTGGCGCCTCACCTGCTGGAGGCGGAGCTTGACCTGTTCGTGATCCAGGGCACGGTCGTGTCGGCCGAACACGTCTCCAAGAGCACGGAGCCGCTGAACCTGAAGCGGTTCATACGCGAGTTCGACCTTCCGGTGATCGTTGGCGGCTGCGCCTCGTTTCAGGCCGCCCTCCATCTCATGCGGACGGGCGCGGTGGGCATCCTGGTTGGCGTCGGCCCCGGCCACGCCTGCACCACACGGGGGGTACTCGGCATCGGGGTCCCACAGGCCACCGCCCTGGCCGACGCCCGGAGTGCCCGGGCTCAGCACCTTGACGAGACCGGCGTGTACGTGCATGTGATCGCAGACGGTGGGATGGCGACCGGCGGCGACATCGCCAAGGCGATCGTGTGCGGTGCCGACGCAGTCATGATCGGCTCGCCCCTGGCCGCCGCGATCGAGGCGCCCGGAAGGGGCTACCACTGGGGGATGGCGACTTTTCACCCCACCTTGCCTCGGGGAGCCCGGGTCAGAACGGCGACACGGGGCACCCTGCAGGAAATCCTCGTCGGTCCCGCGCATGAAAACGACGGACGGATGAATCTGTTCGGGGCCTTGCGGACGTCCATGGCCACGTGTGGCTACGAGACCCTCAAGGAATTCCAGAAGGCGGAGGTGATGGTCGCTCCCGCCCTGCTGACGGAGGGAAAGTCTCTCCAGAGGTCACAGGGCGTGGGCATGGGTCATTGACCGCGGGCATGTCTTCTCTGCGACCCGTGCTGGTCGTCGACTTCGGCGCTCAGTACGCGCAGCTCATCGCCCGCCGGGTGAGGGAAGCGCACGTGTACAGCGAGATCGTCCCCCGCGATGTGACCGCAGCCGAACTGGCGGCCCGCCACCCGGCGGGCATCATCCTTTCGGGCGGGCCCAGGTCGGTCCACACCGACGGTGCCCCATCGCTTGACCCCGCGGTGTACGCATCGGGGGTGCCGGTGCTCGGGATCTGTTACGGGGCGCAGCTGATCGCCCAGCAGCTGGGCGGCATGGTGACGCGGACCGGTCAGGGGGAGTACGGGCGGACGGCACTCGCTCTTGCCCCCGGCGGTGGTCCGCAGTCTCCGCTCTTCAGCAAGGTTCCACCCCGATTCGATACCTGGATGAGCCATTCCGACTCGATCACCGCGGTTCCCCCTGGCTTTCGGGCAACGGCATCGACCGAAGACGTTCCCGTGGCAGCCCTGGAAGACCCCGACCGGCGCATCTACGGAGTGCAGTTCCACCCCGAGGTGGCCCACACCTACGGCGGCCAGGACATCCTGAAGGGCTTCCTCTACGAAGTCTGCGACTGCCGGCCCCTGTGGACCATGACCTCGGTCATCGAGGCGTCGGTGTCGGCCATTCGGCTCCAGGTTGGCGAGGAACGGGTCATTTGCGGCCTGTCGGGCGGCGTCGATTCGGCTGTCGCCGCCGCGCTGGTGCACAAGGCGGTCGGCGACCAGCTGACGTGCGTGTTCGTCGATACCGGGCTGTTGCGGGCGGGCGAGGCCGATCAGGTCGAGCAGACCTTCCGCCAGCAGTTCAACATCGATCTGGTCCACGTCAAGGCGGCCGACCGTTTTCTCGCTGCCCTTAAGGACGAGGTCGACCCCGAGCGCAAGCGGAAGCTCATCGGCGAGACGTTCATCCGGGTGTTCGAGGAGACCGCCAGCGACCTCGGCGACACTCGCTTCCTCGTGCAAGGGACCCTCTATCCCGACATCATCGAGTCGGGTACCAGGGACGCGGCTCGCATCAAGTCCCACCACAACGTTGGCGGCCTGCCGGAGGACATGGATTTCGAACTGGTTGAGCCCCTGCGCAACCTGTTCAAGGATGAGGTCCGAGCCGTTGGCGAAGAGCTCGGGCTGCCGGAGGAGATCGTCCGGCGTCAGCCGTTCCCCGGCCCCGGCCTCGCGGTCCGCATCATCGGGGAGGTGACGCCGGAGCGGCTCGAGGTGCTGCGCGCCGCCGACGCCATCGTCACCGAAGAGATCCGGCGAGCCGGCCTGTACCGGGAGCTGTGGCAGAGCTTCGCCGTGCTGCCGGTCGTGCGAACGGTCGGCGTGATGGGCGACGAGCGAACCTATGCCTATCCCATCGTGGTGCGAGCCGTCACGAGCGATGACGCCATGACGGCCGACTGGGCCAGATTGCCCCATGAGGTGCTCGAACGACTCTCCAGCCGCATGATCAACGAGGTCCCCGGAGTCAACCGCGTCGCCTTCGACATCACGTCGAAGCCGCCGGGCACCATCGAGTGGGAGTAGCGCCAAGGCCTCGCCGACGCACGAGGCTTGCCGTCATCCGGCGCCGATACGGTCGACCTCCTCCTGGCTCAGGGTGATACCGGTCGCCGCCACGTTGTCCTCGAGATGACTGACTGATCCCGTTCCCGGGATAGGCACGATGGCCGGTGACCGGGCCATCAGCCATGCCAGCGCGACTTGGGTTGGCGAGGCACCGCGCTGAACGGCCACGTCCTGCAGTGCTTGATTCTCGTCGAGGTTCCGGATGGGCGCCCAGGGCAAGAACGCCAGCCCCTCCTGCTCGCACAGGTCAACCATGCCATCGGAGTCTTGATCGTCGACGTTGTAGCGGTTCTGGAGGGAGACGACCGTGGTCACGCGCTGGGCTTGCCGGAGCTGGTGCTCGGTGAAGTTGGAGACGCCGATGTGGCGGATCTTGCCCTCGTCTTTGAGCGTGGCAAGCATCCCGATCGACTCCTCGACCGGCACCTGAGGATCCGGCCGGTGGAGCTGATAAAGGGGGATCTCGTTCAGCCGGAGGCGGCGGAGGCTGCCCTCGCACGCCTTTCGAAGATGATCGGGCCGGCCGTTGGGCGACCAGCGCCCGGGCCCGGGGCGCTCAAGGCCGCCCTTGGTCGCGATGACCAGGTCATCGCTATACGGGAACAGGGCCTCGGCGATGAGGCGCTCGCTCACGTCGGGCCCGTAGGAGTCGGCCGTGTCGATGAAGTTGACGTCAAGCTCTACCGCGCGGCGCAGGAGCGACTTGGCCACCTCCTGGTCGGCGGGTTCCCCCCAGATGCCGGGGCCGGTCAGACGCATGGCCCCGAGGCCCAGCCGGTTGACGGTGAGATCGCCGCCGATGTCCAAGGTGCCGGCGGCGGCAGCGGTGATGGGTTCGGTCATGTCAGTACTTTGCCCTTCTCTCGGGCGTTCCGTGGCGCCCCGCCCTTTTGGGGTGAGTAGTCGACCGCCGAAGGTCGACTTCTCTCCCCGGAGTGTCTTCCTGGCATCGGCGTCGCTGTCGGTGCCGTCCGGTACCGTGGCCAGGTGACCTCGACTGCTGCCTCCGCCCTGCTGGCCGGCCTCAATCCGGTGCAGGCCGAGGCGGTCACCCACCCCGGAGGGCCCTTGCTCGTCGTGGCCGGAGCGGGCTCGGGCAAGACCAGGGTCCTCACGCATCGGGTCGCCTGGCTGATCGCCGAGCAGGGGATCTCGCCCTTCGAGATTCTCGCCATCACCTTCACCAACCAGGCGGCCGACGAGATGCGTCAGCGGGTGGCACGGCTGGTGGGCCCGGTGGCGGAGCGGATGTGGGTCTCGACCTTCCATTCGGCCTGCGTGCGGATTCTTCGCCGTGACGCCACCCGGCTGGGTTACCGGTCGTCGTTCACCATCTACGACCAGGCCGACGCCGTCCGGCTGGTGGCCTACGTCCTCCGTGACCTCGGCATCGACGTGAAGAAGTTCCCGCCCCGCAACGTCCACGGGCTCATCTCAGCCGCCAAGAACGAGTTTATCGACTTCGAGCGGTATGCCCAGCAGGCGCGCACCAGCAATGAGCGACGGGTGGCCGAGGTCTACCGCGAGTACCAGCACCGCCTCCTTGCCGCCAGCGCCATGGATTTCGACGATCTCCTCCTCGTGACCGTCAACCTGCTGCAGGCGTATCCGGATTTGCTGGCCCACTATCAGCATCGATTCCGGCACCTGTTGGTCGACGAGTACCAGGACACCAACCGGGCGCAAAACGAGCTGGTCCTCATGCTGGCCCGCGAGCATCGCAACGTGTGCGTCGTGGGCGACAGCGATCAATCGATCTACTCGTTCCGGATGGCGGACATCCGCAACATCCTGCAGTTCGAGGACGCCTTCCCGGACGCAACCGTCATCGTGCTCGAGCAGAACTACCGCTCGACCCAGACGATCCTCGACGCCGCCAACGCGGTCATTGCCAACAACGCCATGCGCAAGCCGAAGGCTCTGTGGACCGAGCAGATCGGCGGCGAGTTGATCACCCGTTACCACGCCGAGGACGAGCACGACGAGGGGGCATGGGTGGCGGGCGAAGTGGCTCGACTGCATGCAACCGGCGGGTACACCTGGGGCGACATGGCCGTGTTCTACCGGACCAACGCCCAGAGCCGAGCGGTGGAAGAGGAGCTGGTTCGCCACAACATCGCCTACAAGGTGGTGGGTGGGACCCGGTTCTATGACCGGCGAGAAATCAAGGATCTTCTTGCCTACCTCCGCGCCGTCGCCAACGCGGCCGACGAGGTCTCGCTCAAACGGATCGTCAACGTTCCCCGGCGAGGGATCGGCGACACCTCGATTGCAAGGCTGGACGCGTGGGCCCGGTCCAGGGGGCTCACGTTCGGGGAGGCGCTCGACCACGCTGATGAGGCGGGAGTGACGGGCAAGGCGTTGACGGGCATTCGGGATCTGCTGACCTTGCTGGGTCATCTGCGGGCGGTGGCCGCGGGCGGAGAAGGGGAACGTCCGGCCAGCCCGTCCGATCTGCTCGAGGAGCTCCTGCAGCGGACCAGGTACCGGGCCGAGCTCGAGGCCGAGCACACTGTCGAAGCGGCGGGGAGGCTGGAAAACATCGCCGAGCTGATGGGCGCAGCCGCTGAGGCCGACGACCTGGACAGCTTCCTGGAGCAGGTCAGCCTGGTCGCCGACGCCGACGAGGTGGACGACGACGAGTCCAAGGTCGTGCTCATGACCCTGCACACTGCCAAAGGGCTCGAATACCCGGCCGTCTTCATGATCGGCATGGAGGATGGGGTCTTTCCCCACCTGCGCTCGCTCGGCGATCCCGACGAGCTCGAGGAGGAGCGCCGGCTCGCCTACGTCGGCATGACGAGGGCCAGGCAGCGGCTGTACCTGTCTCACGTCTGGTGCCGGAGCCTTTGGGGACAAACTCAGTACAACCCGCCCAGCCGGTTCCTCAAGGAGATCCCGGAGATGCTGATGAGCGTGGCGGAGGGAGGCTATCGGCCGGTGAAAGCCGGGTCGCTCGGCTCGTCCGCGGCCGGTTCTTTCTCCGGTCGGGAGAGCATCGTCGAGGCTGCCCTCAGGCGAGGCCGGACCTCCCCGGTTCACGGCACCGGGGCGGACCAGCTGGGTCTGCAGCCGGGCGACGATGTCGTCCACGGCAAATGGGGAGAGGGCGTCGTGCTCGAGGTCGGCGGGGAGGGTGAGAAGGCGGAAGCGGTGGTGCGGTTTCCGAGCGTGGGGGAGAAGCGGCTCTCGCTGTCGCTGGCGCCGCTCAAGCGGGCGTAGGACGATGCTGAAGAAGTAAGTGCGACGAGACGTCGCCGTCGGCAAGTCCGATGCTGACCAGGCACTTCGTCAATATGAGTCGCCGACGGCGACGTCCCTAGCTCGTTCTTCAGCACTGTCCTAGGACGCGTCCGCGTTCGCTCAGCAACCAGGCGGCGGTGTGAACCCCGCGGGTGCGCCCGGCAGGGCATACGCGGTGGTCGGAGGCGTGGCCGGCGGGACAGTCGTCGTCTGGCCCCGGCTGGTCGGAGGGGCGCCGGTCGAACTGCCGGGGGATTGGACGGCCGAGATGCCGGTATAGCTCTGGCCGGTGATGAGGACGACATCTGCGCCGACGATGCTGGAATCCGGCTGGGCCGAGATGGTGCTGCCCTGCACGACGCTGGCCAGCAACTGGGCCTTGGCCTCCGCCCCCGGTGCGTAGCGGATGACCGACTGCGTGTAGCCGAAGTTGTTGGCCGAGCCGATCCGCGTCACGACGAAGCCCTGACCTTGCAGGGCCAGCTCGGTTCGCCCGGCTTCGCCTGGGCGCCCGCTTCCGTTCAGCACCGCCACCCGGACGTCGGCGGGATGAACGTTCGGCGGGGCCGCCGGTCGGGTCGTGGCGGTGCTGGACGGCTGCGCTGTACCGAGGAAGTTGGCGATGGTCTGGGCCGCGTCGGGTTGTTTCAGGAGGAGCACGGAGTTGCCCTGGATCGTCGTGGGCGTGGTGGGCAGGGTGGTCGTGGGCAGGCTGTCGGGTGACAGCGACCGGAACCGCTTGCCCAGGCTCAGCATCAGGTTCTGGGAGAAACCGCTGTCAACGGTGAGGTTGTTGGTCACGCCGCCGATGATGCGGTTCAACTCCAGCGGGTTGGTGAGGCCGGATGACTGGGCTTTGGCGATCATCTTCTTGACGAACTGCTGCTGGCGCTTGATGCGGGCCAGGTCGCTTTCGCCCTCGTGGTGCCATTGTCCGTTCTGGAAGTACTCGTAGTGACGGGCCCGGACGAATTGCAGGGCCATCTGGCCGTTGAGGGTGTAGCAGCCGGGGTTGGGGATGTTGAGGTCCGAGAACGCGTCGCGGGCCGGTGTGGGGAAGTACTGCTTGACGCCACCGACCGCGTTGACGACATCGCGGAACGAGTTGAAGTTGACCTCGACGTAGTGGTTGACGTCGATGCCGAGGTCCTGCTTGATGGCCCGGACGAGGAGGTCGGGGCCGGTGTCGAAGGTGGTGTTGATCCGCTGCTGGTAAGTCTTCCCCGGGATGGGGACCCAGAGGTCCCGGGGGATCGACATCAGCGTGGCCTTCGTCGACTTTGGATCGATGTGAAGCAGCATGATGGTGTCCGACCGCTGGCCGGCGACCTGAGCGGCGTTGCCGAACGCCTGGGCGTCGCTGCCGGCAATGGCGGCCCGGCTGTCGCTGCCCACGATGAGAATCGTCGTCGGCTGGCCGGGAGGGTCGCCGTGGCCACCCCGAAACAGGCTCGGCAGCGTCACCCGGTTGATCTGTCCGAAGCGCCAGCTGACGTAGCCGTAGACGGAACCGGCCGCCAGCAGCGTGACCGCCACCACCACGTTGGTGGCCACCAGCACTCTGCGTGGCCACCGGCGCATCGACTCAGGCCGGATGTGCCACAGCCGCGCACCCGGAAGGGGTGCGCCCGGCCGGCCCGGACCAGGACGGCCAGGACCAGGACCCGGCCGGCCCGAGCCGGAGCCGGCCCCGAACGGGTCGCGGGGCTCCGCCTCCCCTGGCTGGCCAGAGGGAGGGTCGAAGCGGGGACCGACCATCGACCCGCCCCGGCCGGCTGGATATTCACTCGGATGGTTCACCGATCTCCATGACGTCAGGTGGGGTGGAATGGTTCCCGAGAAGTCTCCGGAGTCAATTACCCAAAGACCAGGTGCCGCCGCCCTTGCACCGCCGGATCGATGATACCCCGGCCCTACTGGGCCGGCGGTGATGTCCCGACCGTCTGGCGGAGGTTCACGATGACCTTGCCTTTGCTGTCGAGGCGCACGGAATAGTGGTTCAGACCGTCGCCGTCCGCCGGATAGCGGGTTCCGGTGCAGGGATCGGCGAAGTGGGAGCTGTTCGGCTGCCAGGTGAGCACACAGCGACGGGGCTGGTCGGGTGCGTGGGCCTCGAACGCGTACCACCTGTGGTTGGGGTCGCTTCCCAGGTGCTGGACGAAGATGTCCAGCTCACTGCCTCTCAGCGCCTGGAACAGCAGTGGACCGTTTTTCTGGATCGCCGCCGCCAGCGGCTTGGAAGGTCCGACCTCAAACTCCTGGCTGCCCAGATTGACCTTGGCGCCGGGCGAACGGGCCAGGCGGAGCACGAACACGATCAGGAGCACGGCCGTCAGGACCGCTAGCAGTCCGACGAGGACCATGGCGGTCCCCCGTCTCGGGGCGGGCCAGCCCGCCCGCGGGCTCGTCACGGCTCCGCTGACTTCGCTCGCCGGGGTGGCTGTCGCGGCACCTGCGTAGTATTTCCGGGCGTGCACCGCCCGTATCGAGTCGTGGTGGCCAAACCGGGACTGGACGGACACGACCGCGGGGCCAAGGTCATCGCTCGGGCCTTGCGGGATGCGGGATTCGAGGTCATTTATACCGGCCTCCATCAAACCCCGGAACAGATCGCCGAGGCGGTCATCCAGGAAGACGCCGATGCGGTTGGACTGTCACTGCTTTCCGGCGCTCATATGACGCTGGTCCCCCGCGTCATCGAGCTGCTCCGGGCACGGGGGGCGGACGAAGTACTGGTCATCGGTGGCGGCATCATCCCCGAGGCCGACATTCCCGAGCTCAAGGCGCTGGGGGTGGCGGAAGTCTTCACGCCGGGAGCGTCGCTGGCCTCGATCACCGACTGGCTCGAGACGGAGCTCGACAAGATGGACAGCGCCCAGGAGAGCGAGACGACAGTCAACGGAAGCTAACGGGCCCGGGACCACCCGCCCACGACCGGTGAACACGACAACAACCAACCCCCAGGAGCGCGCCAGTGGACCTGTTCGAGTATCAGGGCAAACAGTACTTCGCCCACTTCGGCATCCCCGTTTCGCCCGGCGGAACGGCCGACAGCGTTGACGAGGCCGTGTTCCAGGCGGAGAAGGCGGGCTTTCCCGTCGTGCTGAAGGCTCAGGTCCAGGTCGGAGGGCGGGGAAAGGCAGGAGGGATCAAGCTGGCCGCCAGCCCGGCGGAGGTCCGGGCCCACGCCCAGGCCATTCTGGGCATGGACATCCGGGGACACGTGGTTCGCCGACTCTGGGTCGAGCACGCCTCCGATATCGCCAAGGAGTACTACGCCAGTTTCACCCTCGATCGGGGCGTCAAGATGTACCTCGGCATGGTGTCGGCCAGTGGCGGGATCGACATCGAGCAGGTGGCGGTCGAGAACCCCGATGCCATCGCTCGCACCTATATCGACCCGTCGATCGGGCTGACCGAAACGCAAGCCCGTCAGCTGGTCGAGCAAGCCGGTCTCGACGCCGAAGCCCGCGACGGCGCGGTCGGCGTCCTGCTCAACCTCTATCGCTGCTACGTGGAAGGGGATGCCGACCTGGTCGAGATCAACCCGCTCATCCTCACCCCTGACGGACGGGTCCACGCGCTCGATGCCAAGGTGACCCTGGACGACAATGCCGCCTTTCGTCATCCCGAGTGGGATCGATTCCGCGACATCGATGAGCTGGACGAGCGGGAGCGCCTGGCCAAGTCGAAAGGTCTGCAGTACGTAGGGCTGCAGGGATTCGTCGGCATCATCGCCAACGGGGCGGGGCTGGCAATGAGCACTTGCGACGTGGTCAATCAGGTTGGGGGCCTGCCGGCCAACTTCCTCGACATCGGAGGTGGTGCGAGTGCCGAGGTGATGGCGAACGCGCTCGAAGTCATCAACTCGGACGAGAGCGTCAGGTCCATATTCGTCAACATCTTCGGCGGGATCACAAGAGGGGAGGAGGTGGCCAACGGGATCGTGCAGGCACTCGACCGGGTCGCGATCCGTTCGCCGATGGTGATCCGGCTCGACGGCACCAACGCCGAAGAAGGACGCGCCATTCTTGCCTCCGTGGAATCCGACCGTGTCGTCTCGCAGCCGACCATGCTTGACGCCGCCCGCAAGGGGGTCGAACTGGCCGGCCGGGAAGCCGCGAGCGAAGCGGCCACCGCGCCCGCCGGACG
>JBPYFF010000523.1:0-2020 GCA_051984455.1 Acidimicrobiales bacterium
GGCCTGCTCGACCGCCGCCAGGGAGTCGTTGGTGCCATGAATGACGAAGAACGGTGGTGCCTCAGCTCGGACATGGGCGATGGGTGACGCCTGCTCCCAGCGAGTCCGGTCGTCAGCCAACCTCGACCTGAACAGGACTCGTCCGAGAAAGCGTTCGGCGTCGCCCCACCCTGGCTTCCCGAAGGCGCTGAAGTCATAGATTCCGTAGAAGGGCACGGCGGCCTGGACGGAGGTGTCCACCTCCTCGAAACCGGGCTGGAACTCGGGGTTTCCTGCGACAAGAGCCGCCAGGGCGGACAGGTGGCCGCCGGCCGATCCTCCGGTGATGGCGATGAAGTCGGGATTGCCGCCGTGGTCGGCGATATTGGCTCGCACCCATCCCACCGCCTGCAAGACGTCGACGATTTGGTCCGGCCAGACGCTCCTGGGTGCGAGCCGGTAATTGATGGCGACGCACACCCAGCCCCGCTCCGCCAGATAGTCCAGCAAGGGGTACGCCTGGCCCCTCTTGCTCCCCGTCGTCCAGGCGCCGCCGTGGACCTGGACGAGCACCGGTGCGCCCGCGTCGGGCGCCAGGCCTGGACGCCGCCAGATATCAAGGTGGTTGCGGCGCCCATGGCTGGCGTAGGCAAGGTTGGAAACGCCCGCATAGCGACGCCGGTGGCCGCGGACGGGAAATGCCACTTGGCGCCGCGTCAGCGGCACCTCCCCCGTGGCCGCGGGTCCGGTCATCCGCTTGCGGTACTGAGGCCCCAGGGTTTCCTCGAGGGCTTGCTCCAGAACGTCACGAGAACGCCTGGCTTCCCGGTGCAAGCCCAGCAGGCCGGCCCATGACGCCGCCGCCAGCGCCACCCCGGCCCGGCCGCTGCTGCTACGAAGGCAGCCCCGCCGGATGAACGCGACCGTGGCCGCGGTCTGCCAGGCCATGGCGTGCAGCGGCAACTCGGAGGTGAACTGCCCTGGCACAAAAGACAAGACGGCCGCCCGCCCGCGACGGATGGGCCAGTAGGCGTTGGCGGTATTGGCGGCGCCGAGAGCCGTTGCGGCCAGGAATGCTCGACCAGGCTTCATAGAGACGACGCCCCCTTTCGTGGTCATCCTTCCTCACCTGCCAAGTTACCCATGGTGTGCGACGACTAAGGCGTGCCCGACTAGCGGGTGAGCGCACTGTCGCCCGCCCCCGCATACAGCTCGGCCGCCCGCCAGCAGTACCACGCGACCACCGACCGGTAGGGGCGATAGGGATCGCCGAGCGATTCGAGCTCGGTTGCGGTCGGCATTGGAACGTGCCAGGCCAGTCCGTAGCCTCGCCGAACGCCGAGGTCCCCGGTCGGCCACACGTCGAGACGGCGCAACTGGAATAAGAGAAACATCTGCGCCGTCCAGCGCCCGATCCCCCGTACCGTTGACAGCCGTGCGACGATCTCGTCGTCACCCTGGCGGGACAGGCCCCGTGGTGACAGCACGACGGTTCCGTCCAGCACCTTGGTGGACAGGTCACGCAGCGACGCCATCTTGTTGGCGGAGAGACCGACCAGCCGGAGGGTCTCGGTCGACAGGGCAAGGAGCGCTTTCGGCTCCGGATCGTCGTTGAGTGCCGTCAGCAACCGGCGATGAATGGCGGACGCGGCGCTGCCCGCGAGCTGTTGGTAGACGATGGCCCGGACGAGGGCGGCGAAGGGTGACTCCTGGGAACGCCGGAAACGGGGCAGGCCCGCGTCCGCCAGCAGGCGGGCAATCACGGGGTCTCGGGATGCGAGGACCCGCGCCGCCTCAGCGGGCGAGATCCGCCGACCGTTGTCAGGAGATGTCATGGTGTCGCGGAGCCCCGGCCATTCACTGCCGTCCTGTTGTAGCAGACCGGACCGGCCGGCACCCGGGCCCTGGCCCAGGCGATAAGGTCGAGATCCTGAACGAGAGCTGGAATTCAACCACGAACGGCTGAGCGGACTGATGACCTCGGTGTGGCCGGCGCTCCTCCCGTATGAGGCGTGGCGCGCGACCTGCGACACGTTGCACG
>JBPYFF010000524.1:0-2112 GCA_051984455.1 Acidimicrobiales bacterium
GGCCTATCACGGGGACCGCGTGCTGATAGTCGGGCCTCGCGGTTGGCCGGTTCGCTCTCTCGCGGTCCGGGCGCAATGGCGTCGCCGCCGTCTCGGCGGCGGCCACGGCGCGGCCAATGGAGGTTGCGCCTGCGGTTGTCGGTTCTGGTCGAGCTGGGGCTCGTCGCCGCCATCCTGGCCGTGACCGCCGGGCTGGTGAACGCCCAGCCGGCCCGCTCGGCGCTTGGCGTGCCCTACTCAACCGAGGTGCACGCGGGAGCGAACGTGCTCGTGGACGTGATCGTGGATCCCGCCAAGGCAGGGCCGGTGGCAGTGCATATCTACACCCTTACGCCCGACGGTGCCCAGCTGGACGTCCCCGACGTGAGGGCCTACTTGTCCCTCCCTTCTGCCGAGATCCGGGACCTACCGGTGCCGCTACAAAAGGCCGGACCCGGTCACTTCCTCAACACCGCGTTTCAAGTACCCCTCCGTGGCACCTGGCTGCTGCAGTTGACGGTGCAGACCACCAACACCGGCCAGGTCAATGCCGACCCGATCACGGTGCACATGCGCTGATGGGCAGAGGAGGGCGCGGCGCGTAAAACGGATGCGCGATGCCGGTGTCGGTGCTGGACTCGTTTCATGGACGGCTACGACGCTGCAACCTACGGGGATCGCATCGCTTCCGTGTATGACGATTGGTACCTGGCTCGCATGGACCCTGGACCGGCGGTCGAGCTGCTGGCCGAGCTGGCGGGCGACGGCAGGGCACTCGAGCTTGGAGTTGGGACCGGACGCATCGCCATTCCGCTGGCAGAGCGCGGCGTCGGGGTGACCGGGGTCGACGCCTCCCGGGCAATGGTGGACCGGCTGGTCGCCAAGCCGGGGGGAGAGCGGGTGGAGGTCGTCATCGGCGACTTCACCGACGTTGCCGTGAGCGGCTCGTTCTCCTTGGTCTACATCCCGTTCACGACCCTGTTCGCATTGCCGAGCCAGAACGACCAGCTGCGCTGTATCCGCAACGTGGCCGACCACCTCGATCACGGTGGCCACTTCGTGATCGACGCCTTCGTGCCGGACGTGGCTCGCTTCCACAATCACCAGGATCTGTCGGTGCAGTACATCGGGACGGATCAGGTGATCGTCGATGCATCTCGCCACGACCCGGTGACGCAGCGGGTGGAGTCGTCACACATCGTCTTCGGGGAGGAAGGGGTGCGGCTCTACCCCGTCGTTGTCCGCTATGCCTGGCCGGCCGAGCTTGACGCCATGGCGCTGGCCGCGGGAATGAGACTCAAGTGGCGCTTCGCCGACTATGACCGCCACGTCTTTGACGCAACGTCAACCCGGCACGTGTCGGTGTACGAGAAACCGTCCAGCGTCTCCGATCAACCCTAGCCTCTTGGGAAGCAGCCCTATAGTATTGGGGCTGTGACTGAGCCGGGTGCCGCGACCGGCGTCTTGCAAGGACTGGACGTCCTTGACCTGTCCTGGGGCATCGCAGGGCCGATGGCGACCATGCTGCTGGCCGCCAACGGCGCCACGGTGACGAAGATCAACCCACCGGACGGTGATCCCTTCGCCGCTCAATCCGGCTACGTCGTCTGGCAGCGAGGCAAGGAACAGGCAACGATCGACCTGAAGGATGCGCGCCAGCGGCAGTCCTTCCTCGACCGCGCCTCGAAAGCCGACGTTGTGGTCGAGTCGTTTCGGCCCGGTACGGCTGAGCGACTGGGGGTCGACTACCGGGCACTGTCGACGCTGAATCCCCGCCTCATCTATTGCTCCATAACCGGCTACGGCAGGGACAACCGCCACAGTGATCGCCCCGGCTACGACGCCCTCGTTGCGGCCCGCACCGGGCTGCTGTACGACCAGCGGGGCCGGTCCGGCACCGCGATGGAGTACATCTCCGGGCGGCCTGGCCCCCACCCCGAGTTCGGAACTCCGGACGGCATGGTCCGGGGTGCGGCCCGCGCCGGTCCGGTGGTGCCGCGCTCCACCTGGCCGAGCCTGGGAGCGGCCTTGCTGGCCGCGCTTGGCATCAGCGCGGCGCTGCGGGCCCGGGAAGTCACGGGTGCGGGCCAGTGGGTCGAGACCTCGCTGCTGCAGGGCGCCATGGCTGCGGCC
>JBPYFF010000525.1:0-2886 GCA_051984455.1 Acidimicrobiales bacterium
CTCGACCAGGGCGAAAACGCGATGAAGCCCTTCCGCGACCTGGCCCCGGTTGTGGCCGAGATGGTCGGACCCATGCCTTACCCGGCGCTCAATGCCGCCTTCGACCCCATCTTTCCGAAGGGCATCCGGAGCTACTGGAAGGGAAGCTTCGTCAAGGAGCTGTCAGACGCCGCCATAGAGCAACACCTGATCCACGGACCGAAGGTGCCTGAGGTCAGCGCGACCATGCACCTTTACCCGATCAATGGGGCAGTCCACCGGGTGGGGGCGGAGGAAACAGCGTTCGCCTACCGCGGCTCCCCCTTCGCCATGGTCATCGTGTGCGCCTGGCAGGACGCCGCGCTCGACCGGCAACGGATTCAATGGGTCCGGGACTACTACCAGTCCCTGGCCCCGTACTCGGAGCCCGGGGGCTACATCAACTTCATGGCCGATGACGACGGCGCCCGGGTCCATGACAACTATCGGGACAAGTTCGAGCGACTGACGAAGATCAAGAAGGCCTACGACCCCGGCAACCTGTTCCACATCAACCAGAACATCCCGCCCGCCACCTGAACTCCCCGAGCCGAGCTCAGTGCCGGTAAGGGTCGGGGATTTCCCTCGTCAACATCAGCTGTGTGAGGCCGGGCGGTTCGACGAGCTGTACGTGCGCCCGGCCTTCCGCCTGTCGCCACATCCTTACCGACCCTCAGCCCTTTCCCTTTGCGGCCAGTTCCTCCTGGTAGCGGGCCGTGACCGCTTCGACCGCGCCCAGGTGGGCGGCCGCCAGCTCGGGCCGGGCCGCTTCCGCTCGGGCCTTGGCCTGCAGGGTGCTCCACGCCTGGCCCTGAAACTGTGGGAAGACGTGCTTGGTGATGAGCTCGTAGCTTCTCTTCGTGGCCACCGGGTTGGCCCACTCATGAGCCAGCAACATGTAACAACCGAACCCGCCGTTCGACTGCTTCATCAGCCGCTCGACCTGAGCCACGGCATCATCGACCGTGCCGATCGATCCCAGCCCGGAGTCGTTCACGAAGTCGATCATCCCCCGGACGTCGTCACCGCCAACGGCCATCTGGGGGAAGGCGGCGACGGTCTGGAAGTAGCGGAACCATTGCTCGATCCCGTACTCGACATCCCGATAGGCCTGCTGCTTCGTCTCGGCGATGTGCATGACGCCGACGAGCCGCCACTTGGTCCGGTCGACGGCGGTTCCAAACGTCGCGGCTCGCTCCTCCATGACGTTCCAGTGCAACGCCAGCGCGTCGAAGCCGACGGCCTGGGTTGCGCCCACCGACAGCAGTCCGAGGCCGTGCTTTCCTGCTATCTGCGGACCCGCCGGAGATGCCACGGCCGCGACCGCCACGTCGAACAGCGGGTCAGAGTAGGGCCGGAGGTGTAGACGAGCGTCCCGCAGGTCCCACTGGTCGTTCTTGAAGGTCACCGGGTCGTCACTCGTGAGCAGCTGCACGATGATGTCGACACCCTGCGCGAGCAGGTCGCGGGTCTGGCTCTGGTCGAGCCCGATCATCAGGGCGTCGGTTGGCAAGGACCCAGGGCCAAGTCCGAGCATGAATCGGCCCCGCGTCAGGTGGTCGAGTAAAACGGCCCGCTCCGCGACCCAGAGGGGATTGTGATAGCTCACGCTGATCACGCCGGTCCCCAGCTTGATATGACGGGTCCGCCCGGCTGCAGTGGCGATAAAGATCTCCGGGGAGGCGATGATCTCGGTTCCGGCCGAGTGGTGCTCACCGATCCACGCCTCGTCCCACCCCAACCGGTCGAGGTGCTCGATGAGGTCGAGGTCGCGTTCCAGCGCCAGGGTCGGGTTGTCGCCCGCCGGGTGGAACGGAGCCATGAAGATGCCAAATCGAAGTCGGCTCACGCGTCGTACCCCTTTCGCTACGCCTGTCGAACAGTGAGGCTGATACTAGGGTTACAACGAGAGAACGGGGGATGCCATGCAGGCCACCATCCTGAGCGAGAACGTGGGCACGGTGCAGGTAAGCGCTCATGAGGATCGGCTGCTGATCGAACCGACCCAGCTGCCGGAGGCGCTGGGCTGGGAACTGAAGCCCGAGGGACTCTGCCGGAACGACGTCTGTGTCCCCGTTAAGGATGCCGCTGCCCTCTTCCGTGGTGACAAGCTCGACGTCGCAGCCGTGGCCGCGGCGCTGGGCCGTCCTGCGATTGTGGACGCTCCCGCCGGGATCGCTGCCGTTGCTTTGCCGGCCGAGCGCCGGCAACAGGCACTCGACGGTTTGCGGGCGCCCTCCTTCACCCTGTCCGATCTCGACGGTGAGCCCCACCAGCTTCGGGAATGGCGAGGGAACAAGAAGCTGCTGGTTGCGTTCGCCAGCTGGTGAGGTTGCCGCTACGACCTGCCCGGGTGGCAGGAACTGCACGACGAGCTCTCGCCAGACGGTTTCACGGTGCTGGCAGTGGCGCTCGACGACTCGGTCGACGACGTTCGTCCCTGGGTCGAAGGCATCAGCTTCCCGGTGCTCATCGACCCCGACCATGTCCTGACCGAGTTGTACGCCATCAGCAACGTTCCGACCGTGATCTGGATAGACGAGGATGACCGCATCGTCCGTCCGAACGGTGTTGCCTTTGGCACGGACACGTTCAAGGAGTTCACCGGCGTCGAGGCAGCGCCCCACAAGGACGCAGTGCGGCAATGGGTCAGGGGGGGACGGCTACCGATGACGGCCCACGAAGCCCGCACCGCCGTGGGCGATCTCAGTGCCGACGAGATCGCGGCCCGCTTGCATTTTCGCATCGCCACTACTGCCCGCCGTCAGGGGCAGGAAGAGGTGGCCAGGCGCCACTTCCAGCGCGCCGCCGAGCTGGCGCCCTATGACTGGACGATCCGGCGGGCGGCTCTCCCGCTGACCGGAGGCG
>JBPYFF010000526.1:0-8211 GCA_051984455.1 Acidimicrobiales bacterium
CCCGCGGGACCGCGGGCCGTCGTGGAGCGCGTCATCCACGCCACCGCCGATCCGGAGTACGCCCGCACGCTGGTCGTGAGCGAGGAGGCGGTGGACGCCGGGGTCCGGGTCATTCAGACGGGCGCCCCGATCGTCACCGACGGTGAAATGACACGGGCGGGCATCAGTGGAGGCTCTGCCCTCTGTTACCTGAACCAGGCGGAGGCCTCGGTGGGGTCCGCCGTGGCCGGGGCCGCCGTGGCCGGGAGCGGCGTCACCCGGAGCGCACGGGGCCTGCGGATCGCGGCCGACCGGCATCCCCGCGGAGCGGTGATCGTCATCGGCTCGGCTCCGACCGCTCTGGCCGAGGTGGTCGCGCTGGCGCGGGGATCGTCGACGTCACTTGCCCGGTTCGAGCCGGCGCTGGTCATCGGGCTGCCCGTCGGCTTCGTCGGCGCCGCCGCGGCCAAGGAAGCGGCTCGGAGGAGCGGTCTTCAGGTCATCACCAACAGGGGCGAGAAGGGCGGCGCGGCAGCGGCCGCGGCAGCGTGCAACGCGATCATCCGGCTCGCCTCTGGAGGGCGCGAGTGATGGCGCTTAATGACCGGCCGGCCCTCCTCCTGGTCGGCCACGGCAGCCGGTCCGCAAAGGGTGTCGCCGCCTACTGGGACTTCGCCGCCGTGCTGCGCTCGCTGGCGCCCCATCTCGACATCGGCTGCGGCTTCATTGAGCTGGCCGAGCCGGATCTGGACACCGCGGTCGAGCGACTGGTCCACAACGGCGCCACCAGCGTGGTCGCCGTTCCCCTCGTGCTGCTCGGGGCGGGCCACCTGAAGAACGACGGGCCGTCCGCGCTGGCCCGGGGCCGGCAGCGGCACCCTCATGTCGCTTTCGCCTATGCCCGAGACCTCGGCATCCACCCGGCGCCCCTCACGGTGGCAGAAGAGCGCATCCGGTCGGCCACCGCCGGCGCGCCGATGGGCGGCACCGCCGTGGTGATCGTCAGCCGGGGCTCAACCGACCCGGACGCCAACGCCGACCTCTACAAGGTGGCCCGCCTGTTGTGGGACGGGCGGGGCCTCGACCTGGTCGAGCCGGCCTTCGTCTCGCTGGCTCCCCCCTCGGTGCCCGAATCGCTCGACCGCTGCCGGCGACTCGGCGCGGCGCGGATCGCGGTGGTGCCCTACTTCCTGTTCACCGGAATCCTCGTCGACCGGATCGGCGCCCAGGCAACCGCCTGGGCGGCCGCGCACCCCGACGTCGCCCTCACCGTGGGGCGCGAGCTGGGCCCCGACCCCCGGCTGGCCCAGCTCGTGCTCGAGCGCTATCGCGAGGCCCTGAACGGCGACGTCAGGATGAACTGTGACCTCTGTGCCTATCGCACGCCGCTTCCGGGCTACGAGGGCAGGGTGGGCCGGCCGCTCGCCGTCCACCCACACCCCCATTGAGGGACAGGGTGGGCCGGCTCACAGCTGCAGGGACTTCACCTCCAAATACTCCTCGAGGCCGAACTTCCCCAGTTCCCGGCCGTGCCCGGACTGCTTGTAGCCACCGAAGGGTGCCATCGGGTTGAAGCTGCCGCCGTTGACCTCGACCTGACCGGTCCGCAGCTGACGGGCCACCCCTTTGGCCCGCTCGGCGTCGCCCGACCACACGCCACCCGCCAGGCCGTAAACGGTGTTGTTGGCGATCTCGACCGCCTCGGCCTCGGTGTCGTACGGGATGATGGAAAGGACGGGGCCGAAGATCTCCTCCTGCGCAATGGTGGAGTCAGGGTCGACCTCGGAGAAGACAGTCGGCCGCACGAAATAGCCCTTGTCGAGGCCCTCGGGGGCGTCGACGCCACCGGTCAGCAGCTTCGCCCCTTCGTCGATCCCCTTCTGGATGTAACCCCGGACCCGCTCCCGCTGAGTGCCGCTGACAAGCGGGCCGAGCCGGGCGTCACCCGAGAAGGGATCGCCAGGCGTGTACGTCGCCGCGGCCTGCACGGCAAGTTGCTCGACTTCTGCCAGCTTGTCCCTGGGCACGATCATGCGGGTGAGGGCTGAGCAGGTCTGGCCGGAGTTGAGAAACGCCTTGGCCACGCCGTCGGCCACCGCCCGGCCCAGGTCGGCGTCTTCGAGGATGACGTTCGGGCTCTTGCCACCGAGCTCCAGGGCCACCCGCTTCACTGTCTTGGCCGCCAGTTCGCTGACTCGCTTGCCGGCCCGAGTCGAGCCGGTGAAGCTCACCATGTCGACGTCCGGGTGGGCCGCGATGGCCTCGCCCACCACCGGGCCGGTGCCGGTCACCAGGTTGAACACGCCCGGTGGCAGGCCCGCCTCGTCGATGACCTCCGCCAGGATGAAGGCGTTCAGGGGAGCGACTTCTGACGGCTTCAAGACGACGGTGCAGCCCGCCGCCATCGCCGGCGCGACCTTGGCCGCGATCTGATGCAACGGGTAGTTCCAGGGCGTGATGGCCCCAACCACGCCGACAGGCTCGCGAACGATGACGGAGTTGCCGACCTGCTCTTCGAACGGAAAGGTGTCCAGCAGCTGGCCCATCGAACCGAAGGTCATGATCGGCAGGCCGGCCTGGATCATGGTCGACAGGTTGATCGGCATGCCGACCTCCTGGGCCACGATGGTGCCGATGTCGCCCATCCTCCCCTGGAGTCCTTCGGTGATGCGCTGGAGGTACTTGCCCCGCTCTTCCTTGTCGGTCGCGGCCCAGCCGGGGAAGGCGCGCCTCGCGGCCTGGACGGCCTTGTCGACGTCCTCCGGAGTGCCATCCGGGATCCGGCCCATGACGTCTTCGGTCGACGCGTTGATGACGTCGATGGTGCCGGTACCGGTCGAGGGGACCCACGCGCCGTCGATGTAAAGCTTGTCTCGGTTCTCCATCCAGGTGGCCTCCTCTAAATCTGGTAGCTCGTGATTCGGAGCCTAGGACGGGCGGCCGGGCATCGCCGATTCGACCTCGCCTCGCCCGCTTGTCTGAAACGTCAAATCGCCATCCGTGCGCCCCGAAATCGGAGTATAAGGAACGTATGAGCGACCCTCGCACGGGTGATCACGAAACTGGGCTCGAGCTCCAGATCGATGAGCTGATCGTACGCCGGGAGCGCGCCCGCAGGCAGGGTTGGATGGACCAGGTCGATGAGCTGGAGCGCGAGATCACGGCCCTTTACCTGGAGCTAGCCGAGACCACCGCCGAGGCCGCTCACCCGTCCTTCCGTCCGGTGGTGATCAAGGGTGTCGAAAAGGCGGGCGACCGGTTCGAACCGCCAAGGTCGGCCTGACCGCGAGCAAGCTGCGATCAGCGACAGCCTCAGCACGTATCTCCCGCCCCCGCACCCTCTCTGCTTCGGTGAGCCGGAAGGAGGCCGAGATGAAGACAGCAGCAGAAGCCTGGCAGGCCCATGTGGTGCGGGGTCGGGGCGGCAGGGTCATCGTGATCTTCTGGGGCGACGATGCCGAGTTCGAGGCAGCGACATGGGCGGCGAGAGGCTATGCCGTCCAGGCCACCGATCGGGCCCTGGTCGCCGTATAGGCCCGCCCGGCGGCCCGGCCGGCAGGCGGGAAATACTGACGCCCGTGTCAGGGTAATCTGCGGACAGCCGGCAAAGGGGGGTCATGGCGCCGCAGATCACGATCATCGGCGGAGGCAGCTACCAGTGGGTGCCCAAGCTGATAGATGACATCGCCCAGACCCCGGTCCTCCAGGACGCGGACGTTGTCCTGGAAGACATCGACGCCTCTCGCCTGAGCCGGACCACGGCCTATGTCGAGCACGTGGCCAGAGTCCTGGCCATCCCCCTTCGAGTCAGGGCAACGACCGATCAGCGGGACGCGCTGAGGGGCGCGGACTTCGTCGTTGTGAACATCTCGACCGGTGGGTTCCACAGCATGGTCCACGACATCGAGATCCCCGCCCGCTACGGGATCATGCAGTCGGTCGGCGACACGGTCGGGCCAGGCGGCATCGGCCGCTCCCTGCGCAACATCCCCGTCCTGCTTCGGGTGGCGCGCGACATGGAGGAGGTCTGTCCCGACGCCTGGATGCTCAATCTGACCAATCCCATGACGACCCTGTGCCGGACCGTCACCCGGGAAACCGGGATTCGAGCCGCGGGTCTTTGCCATGAGCTGACGATCACGCATTTCTATCTGTCCCTCTTGCTGGACGTGCCGTTCTTCGACATCGGCATGACGGTCACCGGTGTCAACCACCTTCCCGTCATCACCACAGTGAAGGCGGATGGTCGCGACGGGCTGACCCAGCTGGCGGATCTCCTGGAGAACGCGGAAGGGTTGCGGGAACCGCTTCCCGACTGGGTGGCAGAAGCGCTCGACCGGAAGCCCCGTCCGGATGGCAAGCCCTGGACCAAGGCCGATCTACTGGACATCAATCGGCTGAAGATCGAGCTGTTCGAACGGACGGGCGCTCTTCCCGGGGCGGGCGACCGGCACGTGGCCGAATTTTTCCCCGGCTTCCTCACCGAGGCCTCGAGCTTTGGAAAACGATGGGGAATCGAGCTGACCTCCATCGCCGACCGCGAGGCGTCGGAAGCCCGCTACCGGGCCGAACTGGACGCCAGCATGGCCCGGGACGAGATCTCCGAGATGCCCTCAGGAGAAATGGTGCACACGGTCATTCGTTGCCTCCTGACGGGCGAGCGGGCTGATCTGCCATTGAACATACCGAACGCAGGCCAGTGCCCCGACCTCCCTCCCGACGTCGTCGTCGAGAGCATGTGCACCGTCGACGGCCAGGGCATCAGAGGCCGGGACACCGCCGTTGCTCCGCCGTTGCTGGCCGAGCAACTCCGACGAGTGTCCGCCTCGCAGGAACTCACCATCACGGCGGCGCTGCGCGGCAGCCGGGAGGCGGTGTGCGAAGCCATGCTGCTCGACCCGCTCGCCGGCAGGCTGGACTACGACCAGGTGGCGCATATGACGGGCGAGCTCATCGACGCCACCCGGGAGTGGCTGCCCCAGTTCAGCTTCAGCTGATCGTTCCGCTGATCGGCCGGTCGGGCTGGCTGGCGGCGTGCCGGCCGGCCAGGTACCCGAACGTCATGGCCGGGCCGAGGGTCGCCCCTCCTCCGGGGTACGCGGGTCCAAAGACACAGGCGGCGGCGTTGCCGGCGGCGTACAGCCCCGGGATCACCCCGCCCCGTAGCCGGCGCACCCTGGCGTCCTCGTCCACCAGTGCGCCGCCATTTGTCCCGAGCACGCCGTGATAGATGGGCAAGGCGTAGAAGGGCGGCCGGTCAATCGGTCGCAAGCATGCGGCCGGATTGGGCCCGCCGGTCATGAACCCTTCGAACCACAGCGTGCCGCGGTGGAAGTCCGGGTCCTGGCGATCGGCGGCGTGGCGGTTGAAACGGGCAACCGTGTCTTCCAGGTTGTCCGCGTCGACGCCGATCGCCCCGGCCAGCTGGCGGATCGAGGGTGCCTGATCGACCCAATCCGGCGCCGGCGTTCCCGGTAGCAGCGTCCCCACGACGGCCCTGTCCTTCAAGGCCTGGTCGAAGATCAGCCAGACCGGTGCCTGGTTGGGATAGTCGTGGCCGACCGGGTCGAAGACCTGAAACGTCTTCGGCATGTCCTGGTACGTCGCACCTTCGTTCACGAACCTGCGGCCGTGGCGGTTGACGACGATGCTGCCGGCGAAGTTCCGCCCGCTGCCCAGGAGGAAGAGCGGCTCGCCCTCGTACGAGAGGCCGGGGTCGTGCATGGCCGGATACCACCAGGCCGAGCTCATGTTGGCGAGCGCCGCTCCCGCTTCCATGGCCATGATCAGCCCGTCCCCCCGGTTGCCCGGAGGGCTGAGGGGATGCACGTCGACGCCGAGGAAGGCTCGAACGAGGTCGGTGTTCCACTCGAACCCGCCGGTGGCGAGCACCACTCCGCGCCGGGCGCCGACCATCATCGTTCGCTCCGCGGCGTGAGCTTGGTCGGGGCGCTCTGGACGGTCTGCCCTCACCCCGACCACCGCCCCGTCGCCATCCACCACCAGCTCTCGGGCCGGCGATTCGGTCATGACCTCAACACCTCGATCGAGCAAGCCCTTGAAGAGGGCAGCGACGAGGGCGCCTCCCATGGTCCGGACGTCTTCCGCCGTCCGCTTGGCGATGAGGTCCGCGTCGGGCATTTCTCCGAACGCGGCCGCCAGACCGCCCTCCTCCATCGTCATCGGTGGCATCACCAGACTGGTGCGGAGCCGGTTGGCCCAGTCCCCCAACTCAGTTCTTGCGTCGAACGGGACCGGCTCGATCGATCGGCCGCGGGGCATGCCCCCCGGCAGGTCGGCGTAATAGTCGCTGAAGGTGCCAGGAGCGGTGAAGCGGACGGGGGTGTGCTGCTCCAGGTAGTCGAGCATCTCGTGGGCGACTTCGACGTACCGTTCGACCAGGCTCGGGTCCGGCTCCCGGCCGTTGGTCAACCGCCGGATGTAGGTCAGGGCGTCTTCGCGGCTATCGACAACGTCGAGCTCGGCCAGATGGCGGTTAAGCGGGATCCACGGCATTCCTCCCGACACTCCCGTCGTGCCACCGAGCATCCGGGCGCCTTCGAGCAGCACCACATCGGCACCGCCGTCGCTGGCCAACGTGGCGGCGACCATCCCGGCCGCACCCGACCCGAGCACCACGACGTCGGCCAGACGATCCCATCTGTGGTCAGGGTCCCGCTGGACCAGCGCCATCGTGCCTCCTCTAGACGTCCTCCATGAGGCGCTCCCAGCCATGAGGCGGCGGCGCCAGCCGCCAGTATTGCTCAGGGACGTTGGCATCGAGACGGGCGGTCAGGGCGTGCTCTCGTTCGAGCGGCGGGATCTGGGACCCGTAGCACCAGATCGCCTTGCGCTTGCGGCCGGGATCAATCTCGATTGGGACGATGGCCGGGGTCGGCCACAATCCGGAACGAAACAGCCGCGCCACCCGCCATGCCAGCAAACCGGGAAGGTGCTTGTAGCCGTGATCCTCGTAGGCGAACCAGGCCAGGTCCTGGTGCTGTTCGCGGACCCGGCAGCCAGCGTCATGGGTGAGGACATGATCGGGGTTGGCGATTCCCATGGGCAGGAACACCGCCGTCGGCTGGGCCTGCAGAATGGCCGCTTCCAGGTCGGGCCCGACGTCCTCGGGCCGGGGCCGCTGGGCGCGTGGCAGGTACTGATGGTCGGGGAAGGAGAGCCACACCGGCGTGGCTCCTAGCACCTCCATGGCCGCCAGGTCTTCCTGACGGCGGAGGGCCACGACGTCATCCCCGGCCTTGAAGCCACCGGCCGCGTCCCACGCCGTCGGCTCATCGGGATAGGCCGGGGGCCAGCCGCCGAGCACGGTGATGACCGTCGAGCCGGGGTAGGTGAGGAGCAGGTGGGCCGCCCCGAGGGCGGCGTCGTCGAAGTGGGGCGACACCACCACGATGCGCTCGAGCGTGCCCGGCTCGAGTTTTCCCCAGGTCGGCTCCTCGCGTTGACCGGTTTGCGCCATGCCGCGTGACAGTAGTGTCAGACCGGGTGGGGTCAGGGTCCCGGTCCTGCCGGCCCCGGTCTGATCAGGGGCGCAGCGCGGTCGGTTCTGTTGTTATCGGGCGATCTTTGGTTCGTTTCTGCCAAAAGGTGGCGGTTTTGCACGCGAGGTCGCCAGCGAACGAAAGAATCCGTGAGCGCGGCGCGCCCGGGCGCCGGTTATGAACGTCCCAGCAGCAGGCACCCGGCGAGGTTTCCCCCACCCGCGGCCGCGACCGCGACCTCCGGCCGCTTGTCGCCCGCCCCTGGCGCCACGCCGATCTGGCGATCGCCGCCCTCCCCCCACAGCTGGGTGCACGCTTCATGCAGGAAGCCGTAGCCGTGGAGCCGGCCACCGGACAGCTGACCGCCGTTGGTATTGATCGGCAGCTCGCCGTCGAGGGCGATCCGCCGGCCCCCTTCGACGAATGGCCCCGCATCGCCCTTGCCGCAGAAGCGCAAGGCCTCCATCCAGGCCATGGTGATGAAACTGAATCCGTCGTACATCTCGGCGGCATCCACGTCGCCGGGCGAAAGATCGGTGCGGTCCCACAGCATCGCGCCCGCATCCCGGCAAGCCATCGTCGTCAGGTCGTCGAACTGGTCCCACGAGTTGCGCCCGTGGAGCGCCGACCCGACGGCGAGTACCCGCACCGGTGGCTTGCGAAGATCGGGCGCGGTGTCGGCGGCGGATACGACTACCGCCGTCCCGCCGTCACAGGGCACGTCACAGTC
>JBPYFF010000527.1:0-4553 GCA_051984455.1 Acidimicrobiales bacterium
GTCCTGGAGCACCAGCTTGCGAACGACCGTGGCCGTCTGCGAGGGATTGTAGGCGTCGTCCTCATACGTGTAGTTGATCATGCGGCCGTTGACGCCGCCCTTGGCGTTTATGTACTGAAACATCGCCTTGACCGCCGGGGCGATCTCGCTGTAGCCGGGCGCGGCAATGCCCGTCAACGGCTGATGGCTCCCGACCGTGATGCTGTTGGCGGTGACACCGGGTGCCGATGCCGACGAGGAACCGCCACTGCTCCCGCACGCTGCGGCCACGAGGCCGACCAACGCGATTCCTGCCAGGTACCGGAGTGACCGGGGAAACCGGCCCCTGAGATGTCTCGGTGCCCTCATGCGTGACCCCCGTTCCGCTCTGTAAACCGGCACTGTCCGCACGGGCGCGGCCAGCGCCAGGACGTTACTCCGCGGCTGCCTGACGTCCATGTCGCCTTTGCCTGGCCAGCATACGGAGTCGCTGCACGCCGCCCATGATGCCGCCGGGCAGGAGCAGCATGCCGACGATAAGGGCGCCCCCGAAGATGGCGAGCTCCAGGTTGGCCCCGATCTGCTTGGACAAACTGAGCCCGTTGGTGATGGCGTTCGCCCAGCCCGGCAGGTACACGATCACGATGGCGCCAATGATGGCGCCGGTCAGGCTGCCCAGACCTCCCACGACAATGGCGACCAGCAGCTGGATCGAGAGCTGCAGCGGGAAACTGCCCGGTCCGACGGTCGGGATCACCAGGGCGAGCAGCCCGCCGCCGAGGCCGGCACAGGCGGCGCTGATCATGAAGGCCCGGACCTGCGTTCTGGCCACGGGGATGCCTGCGACGGCGGCCGCGATCTCGTCGTCTCGAACGGCCCGGAATTCCCGGCCGTACCGGCTGCGGACCAGGTTGGCAAGTAGCACGACTACGACAACCGCGCCGATCAGGCAGATGTAGGCGCCCCAGCGCTCGAGCGGGAAGTTGGTCCCGAGCCAGCCGGGGGGAAGGGGCGGATTGATGGTCAGGCCCTGATCCCGGCCGAAGTACTTGTAGTGCCTGGGAATCTGAGGGAGCGCGACCGCAAGAGCGAGCGTCGCGCCGGCCAGATACGGGCCGCGGAGGCGGGCTGCCACCGCCCCGACGGCCGCCCCGAACACGGTGCCGGAAACGATCGACAGCAACAGGATCACGATCAGCGGCAGGTGGGTGTGCAGCAACAAGGCCGCGGTCGTGTATGACCCGACCGCCATGAGGGCGCCGTGGCCGAGCGAGATCTGGCCGTTGAGGCCGGTAAGCAGCGTCAGACCGGCCACCACCACCACGTAGGCCGCGATCTCGCTGATCTGGAAGTCGCGGTACCGGCTGACATTGTTGGCAATGACGAACAGGACGACGAGGGCGACGACTCCGTACACCAGGTCGACCAGCACGCGGGGCAATGATGACCAGCGGCTCAGCACCCCGGACAATGCCCGGGAACGGCGCTCGGACGGGCCTTCGACCCCGGGAGCAGCCGCAGTCGTCGTTCCCCGGTTGCCGGCCTCGGAGGTCTCGGGAGATCCCGGCGGGGCGGGCGCCGGTGTCGACGATGGGGGCGGACCCGCCGCCATCTCACACTCTCCTCGGTGCGACCCGCGTGAAGAGGCCTTCGGGTCTCACCATCAGCACCGCGACCAGAATCACCAGCGCCCCGGGCACCTCGAAGGTCGGGTCGATGTAGGCGCTGACATAGGAGCGGGTAAGGCCGAGCACGAGGCCCCCGATCAAGGCGCCGAGCGGGCTGTCCAGACCTCCCAGCACGGCCGCGACGAAGCCGTACACCAGCACCGCCTCCATGAAGTTCGGACTGAGCGGCAACGAGCGAGGAGCGACGAGGACGCCGGCCAACGCGCCCGCCATGGCGGCCAGGGCCCAGCCGAGCGTCAGCATGTGGCTGACGCGGACACCCTGCAGCCGGGCGACGATCGGCTCGAAGGCGGCGGCCCGCATCCGCAGGCCAAGCGCGGTGTACCGGAACAGGAACAGCAGGGCCAGCAGGGTGATGGCGACCGCCACCACGATGTAGGCGTCGAATGGTGCGAAGGCAATTGTCGTCGACCCGATGGTGTAGCCCTTCCCGGAAAAATGGGCCGGGAACGACCGGCTCTTGCTGTTGCCCCAGATCATTCCTGCCACCGCTTCAAAAAGGATGAACAGGCCGAGGGTCACAATCACGGCGTTGATGGGCGGCTTGTTCTCCACCGGGCGGATGAAGATGCGTTCGACCAGACCGCCGATGATGAACCCGCTGACCAGGGCGACGATCACTGCCCACCAGTAGCCGATACTGCGGTCGAGCAGGCTCAGAGCGATATAGGTGCTGAACATGGCCATGGAGCCGGCCGCAAAGTTCAGGATCCGGGTCGATCGCCAGATGAGGACCAGGGACAGGGCCACGGCGGCGTAGATCATGCCGATGCTGACGCCGTTCAGCGTGTAGTTGAGGAATTGGTGCATCCAGACCCCCCAATCTCAGAAGCCCAGGTAGTGATGCCGAAGATCGACGTCGCCTGCCAGGGTCACAGCATCCTCGGTGATGACCACCTGGCCAAGGGACAGAACCACGCCCCGGTCGGCGATGGAGAGTGCGCTGCGGGCGTTCTGCTCGACCAGCAGCACCGTGAGGCCCTGGCGGGACGACAGATCCCGGAGCAGCGCCATGATCTGGGCCGTCACGAGGGGCGCAAGCCCCAGACTCGGCTCGTCGAGGAGCAGGACCTTCGGCCTGCCCATGAGCGCCCTTCCCAGCACGAGCATCTGGCGCTCGCCGCCCGAGAGCGTGAAGGCGGATCGGTGCCTGCGGTCGGCGAGAGGCGGGAACAACTCGTACATCTCGCCCAGTGCCTGCTTGCGGTCGTCGCGGTCGCTACGCCAGAGGGCACCGAGCCGCAGGTTCTCGTCGACGGTGAGCTCCTGGATCACCCCTCTGCCCTCTGGCACCTGGCAGACACCCAGTCGAACGATCTGTTCGACCCCCAGGCGGGTCAGGTCCCGTCCCTCGAACATGACCTGGCCGGCGCGGGGCCGGATGAGCCCGCTGATGGTGTTGAGCAATGTTGTCTTGCCTGCACCGTTGGCGCCAAGGACCGCGGTGATCGATCCTTCGCCCACCGAGATCGAGACGTCCCGGAGCGCCTGGATGGGTCCATATGAGGTCGACAACCCGGCGATCTCAAGCATCGGCGCCCGGCATTTCTACGATTTCGAGGTCGGGCGTCGCGATTTCCGACACGTCTTCGCCCAGGTATGCACGGGTCACCGCGGGGTTGACCTTGACCTCCTCAGGCCTACCCGTCGCGATCACCCGTCCGAAGTCAAGGACCACCAGCCGGTCGCACACCGACATGACCAGGTCCATGTGGTGCTCGACCAGCAGCACGCTCATGCGATCCCGGAGCTGGCGAACCAGCTGTCCGAACTCCCCCATCTCGCCCTCGGACAGCCCGCTCGCGGGCTCGTCGAGAAGCAACAGGACCGGCTCATTGACCAGGGCCCTGGCCAGGGCGACCCGCTTTTGGATGGGATAGGGCAAAGACGGCGGGTGACGAGCCGCGTACTGCTCTATGTGCAGCTCCTCGAGGATGGCTCGAGCGCGCTCCTGTAGCTCGTCCTCGTCGCCCGTCGCCCTGGGCAATCCGAGCAAGCTGGATGCGAGTCCGGCTCTCGCCCGGGCGGTTGCCCCTGCCACCACATTGTCGAGCACGGTGAGACCGGGAAAGAGCCCCACGCCCTGCAAGGTCCGGGCGATGCCGCGAGACGCCAGGTCGTGCGGGTGATGCCGGGTGAGCGGCCGGCCCGCGAACTCCAGACGACCTGAGGATGCGCGGACGAACCCGCAGATGACGTTGAACAACGTGGTCTTGCCGGCGCCGTTCGGGCCAATGACCCCGACCACCTCGCCCTGGTTCACCTCCAGTGACACGTGATCCAGCGCGGTCAGGCCGCCGAAGGCGACGGTCACCTCGTCGACAACGAGGCCCCCCACACTCATGGCGGCATTCTGGCACCCCCGGCCGGGCGCTTCCTCTCGACTGCTCTTCGAAGCCGCAAGCACCACCGCGTGCCGCTGGTTACCATTCCATTCGGCCCCGCCCCTACGAGCAGGAGGCACCCCTTGGCGGTTAGCGCGTACGTACTCATCCAGACCGAGGTGGGCAAGGCGGCTCAAGTGGCCGCCGAGGTAGCAGGCATTGACGGTGTCGTGTCGGCCGAAGACGTCACCGGGCCATACGACGTCATCGTTCGAGCCGAGGCCGGGTCCGTCGACGAGCTCGGAAAAATGGTCGTGAGCAGAGTCCAGCTGATCGACGGGATCACCCGGACCCTCACCTGCCCGGTGGTGCACCTGGCCTAGACACCGTGCCCGCGCCCGTCAGTGGGCGCCGGCTCGCGCCACCAGCATGGCGCGAATGCCCAGACCCATCACGAACAAACCGCCGCCGCCGTACAGCAGGTAGAGGCGATGCCGGATTTGCTGGCGGTACGAGTACAGAATCCCGACGGCGATGATGGCGACGAAGCCGTAGAACAGGT
>JBPYFF010000528.1:0-7173 GCA_051984455.1 Acidimicrobiales bacterium
CGGACTGTCGTGGGCGGGCGAGCGGATCGCCGGGATCAGATCGGGTGCCCGGACACCGAACCAGGTCGTCGTGCTGGAGGTGGGCGGAGGAAGTGCCCCCGCTGTCCCCGCTGTCCCCGCTGCCGACGCTGCTCCCGCCGCAGGAGCCGCCCGACGGGTCGTCGCCAGGGGGCCGGTCGCAGGGTTCGAGGCGGCCGGCCTGGTCGAACCCGAGCCGGTGGAATGGGAGGGCGAGGGTCTCCCGGGTCTGGGGCGGACCGTGCACGGGCGGCTCTATCGAACGCCCCGACCCCTTGAGGATCTGCCGGCGGAACAGCCTCCGCCGCTGTTGGTCTGGATCCACGGAGGCCCAACCGGGCAGAACATGGTGACGTTCATTGCCCGGGTCGCCTACTTCTGTGACCGGGGATTCAACGTGTTGCAAGTTGACCATCGGGGCTCGACGGGGTGGGGACGGGCTTACGCCCAGGCGCTGCGGGGTGAGTGGGGCCGCCTGGACGTTTCCGACGCGGCCGCAGGGATGGAGGCGGCTGCCGTGAACGGCTGGGGGAGCAAGAACAGGATGGCGCCGATCGGCGCTTCGGCCGGAGGCTTCACGGTCCTGTTGCTACTCGCTCTCTACCCCGAGCTTTGCGGCGCGGGTGTTGATCTCTATGGCGTCACCGATCTGTTCGATCTGGATGAGACCACCCACCGCTTCGAGGCCCACTACCTCCGTTCGGTCGTCGGCCCGCTCCCGGCCGCGGCCGAGCGTTACCGCGACCGATCTCCTGTCGCTCTGGCCGCTCGGATCGGTGCGCCGCTGCTTGTTCTGCAGGGGTCAGCCGACAAGGTCGTGCCCAAAGCGCAGTCCGACGCGCTGGTCGCTCGACTTCAGGCGCGAGGAACGACAGTCGAGTACCACGTATATGACGGTGAAGGTCACGGGTGGTCCCGTCCCGATGTGGTGGAAGACGAACTCGACCGCACGTCGGCCTTCCTGCACCGGCACCTTGTGAGGAGGCGCCCATGACAAGCATCTGGTATTGCACGCAGTGCGGCTACGAGGTTGATCGCGGCGGAAAGTGCCATAACTGCAAGGAGCCGCTGGTTCCGTCTCCCCTGGATGAGTTGAGCGAGGGAGAGGTGGACGAGGTCGGTTACCGTCTGGGCGACTGGGACGACGCGGCGCGTGGCCAGCTCATCCACCAGCTGGTCGAAAGCAGCATCCGTCACCGGTTCGAAGGGGATGAGCTCGTCGTGGCCGAGGATGACGAGCCGGAGGTTGACCAGTTGATGGCCAAGTCTTCGGGGACGCCCTCCGGTGACCCTGCGGAGGAGACGACTGAACCAGAGCTCGACCCCGCCACCGTGACGGCAATCGAGGGTCTGTATGACGCCGCTCGCCGGCTTCGCACTGACCCGACCGACATGGTCGCGGACTCCGATCTGGCTGAGTCGGCGGCAGGGGTGTTCGGCCTCGATGATCTCTATGGCGCCGACAGGGACACCTGGTCCGCGGTTGGAAGAGTCACCCGCCGGCTTCTCGGCGCCCTGGGCTCGGAGGAAGCGCTGGAAGGAGAGATCGGGGCCCAGGCCGCGATCCTGTGCCGGCTGCTCGACCCGGTGATCGCCCGGCTCCATCAGGCGGAGTCCGCCACGTCCGAAGAGGCAGAGGAAGAGGAAGAACGCCGCGAGGACCATCAGGAGCTGATCTACGAGCTGCCCGATTGGCTGCCAGAGGAGCGGGCTCAGCTCAGCTTGCTTCTCGATGGCGACGGCATCGCCCATGAATGGGAGGATTCCGACCTGGTGGTTCCCGAAGCGGACGAGGCAGCAGTCGAGCGGTTGTTCGATCAGGTCGAACGGGCGCCCGCCGAGGGTGGCTTGGCCGCGGCCCCGGAAGGAGCGGACGATGAGGCGGAGTACCAGGCGCTGTCAGACCTCTTTGGCGCCGCCGATCGTCTTGCCGGCGACCCCGCCGATAATCGGAAGCGAGGTGAGTTGTTGGACGTGGCTTCCGTGGTGGACGACTGGCGGGCGCCTTTTGGCATGACCGAAGATGAGTGGTGGCGGATCCGTTCCCGGGCGAGGGCGGCACGCGAGTCGATCAACGCGGATGACGACGGTGCGGTCGCGCAGAACGCCGCCGTGCTCCGGAACCTGCTGCGGGGGTTCGTGTAGCCGAGAAAAGGAGCTGCCGACATGAACACCGACTATGACGTGATCGTGCTGGGTGGCGGCTCACCCGGCGAGCACTGTGCAGGTGCCTTGGCCGAAGGCGGCCTGCGCGTCGCAATCGTGGAGCGGCAACTGGTGGGAGGGGAGTGCTCCTATTGGGCGTGCATTCCGTCCAAGACGCTGCTGCGGCCGGGCGAGGCGGTCCACGAGGCACGGGACGCGACCGCGACCGCGGAGGTCGATGTCAAGGCGGCGCTCGCCTGGCGCGACTTCATGGTGTCGGACTACTCCGATGCCGGCCAGGAGCGCTGGCTGGCCGACAACGGGATCGATCTGCTGCGCGGCACCGGCCGGCTCGCTGGTCGCGGCGTTGTCGAGGTCGACGGGGTGCGCCACACGGCCGATCACATCGTCCTCGCCAATGGCGCCGACCCGGTGGTACCTCCCGTCCCTGGACTGCGCGAGCTCGAAGGCGTGTGGACCAACCGGGAGGCGACGTCCATGAAGGCCATTCCGCGCCACCTGCTGATCCTGGGCGGTGGTCCCGTCGGGGTGGAGCTCGGGCAGGCCGTGCGTCGATTCGGCGGCAAAGTGACGCTTATCGACATGGCCGAGCATGTGCTCGCCAAGGAGCCGGCGCCGTTGGGAGAAGCGCTCGGCGAGGCTCTGCGCCGGGAGGGCATCGAGCTCATTCTCTCTGGCAACGCCACCGGCGCTCGGCGCGACGGTGAGGACTACGTGCTTCAGCTGGATGACGGGCAAGAGCTCAGGGGAGACCGGCTGCTTGTTGCTACCGGCCGGCGCCCGAGGGTGCGCGGCCTTGGACTGGAAACGGTCGGTGTCGAGCCGGACACTCATGGAATTCCGGTCGACGCCCACCTGCGAGCGGCGGAGGGTCTCTGGGCGATCGGCGACGTGAACGGCCTTTGGCCGCTCACCCATGTCGGCAAATATCAGGGAGAGGTCGTCGCCGCCAACATCCTCGGCAGGCCGCGCCGGGCCGACTACGAGGCCGTTCCGCGGGTTGTGTACACCGACCCGCAGGCGGCGGCGGTTGGCGCCGGGGCCGCCCGCTTCAGCGCCATGGTCCCCCTGTCAGACGTCGCCAAGACCGCCACCTATACACGCGCCTATGCCGACAACAATGGCTTTCTGACGCTGCTAAGCGACGGCGATCGGCTCACCGGCGCCTTCGCGCTCGGTCCGGAGGCAGGCGAATGGCTGCAGCAAGCCACGCTCGCCATACGGGCCCACGTCTCACTCGACGTCCTCTCCGACACAATCCAGCCATTCCCGACGTTTTCGGAGATCTACGTCGCGGCGCTGAAGGTGCTCCGCACCGAGATCGCAGCCGCTCGCAAGGCGGTCGGTGCCGGCCCGCCGATGCCCGCCTGACGAAAGGAACGACGAAAGGAAATGGCGCCGTGACGGCTGGCGCAGGCGCGCGGTCCGGTCGGGGTAGCCGATTCGTGCAGTGATTGGATCGCGTCTACCGTCGCCTCGTGTTGCTCGCCGAGCTTGAGATTCGGCACTCGCGCGCCGTCGCACCGACTCGAAGGGTCGCCCTCGGCGACCTGTGGCTTCCAACCGAGCCCGCGCCCGGCTTCGGGATCCTGCTGCTCGCCGGCATCGTCGGTGCCAACGTCAACAAGCTCGACGACGACTCCCGGGACGAGCTCGACGTGTTGCTGGCCGACCTGGAACGCGGTGTCAGAATCGCCCAGCCCCGGCTGCGCCATCGGTTCCAGACCGACGTCGTCGGTCTCGACCGCAGCCATCATCGCCTGGTTGGCGCTGGGCAGGCGATCGAGCTCGAGCTGGATGAACACGGCGCCGTCCTGCCCCAGGTGCTGGGCGCGGTCTACGCCGCCGGCAAGCTGTCATACCGCGCGCGGGGACGGGCCTTCCGTATGCTCAGACGGGCCACTCGCTGGCATGCCGACAACGATGATCGTCTCCTTGGTTACCTGAATGGCGACGAGGCCTCCTACCGCCCGTGGCGCGGGCCTCACCATGACGAGCACTGGGCCCTGAAAGTGCTGGGCTTCAGCGCAAAGGCAGAACCGTCGCGCAGCGACATCCTGGGAGAGTTCCGGCGGTTGGTACGCACGGCTCATCCCGATCATGGCGGCGCCATCGATCGAGCCGGGCCGCGCATCACGGAACTGACCCGGGCGAAGCGGATTCTGCTCGGCGAGGCGTGAGGGATGGCCCGGTGGGGGGTTCTCCTCGCGCCCGGTGCGTCGGCCGACCGGAATCAGGCGGCACTGGTCGCGATCGACGAGGCGCTCACCGCCGCCGGGCACACCTGCCGGCGGATGGACTTCCCGTATCGAAGGGCGGGGCGCAGGGCGCCCGACCGTGAGCCGGTCCTGCTTCAGGCGGTTGTTCAGGAAGCGACCGAGCTCCGCGCCGACTCCGGGCTGGACGCAAAACACCTGCTGCTCGGCGGACGCTCGATGGGAGGACGGATGTGTTCTCTCGCCGTCGCGCAGGGGCTGGTTGCCGCCCGCGGCTTGATCTTGATCAGCTATCCCTTGCACCCGCCCGGTCGGCCAGACCGCCTTCGGAGCGAGCACTTCCCGCGGTTGTCAGTTCCCTGCTTGTTCGTGTCCGGCACCAGGGACACGTTTGCATCCCCGGAGGAGCTCGAGGCAGCAACGTCGGCCATTCGAGGCCCGGTCAAGCACGTCTGGATGGAGGGAAAGGACCACGGCCTCCGCAGGACCGATCAGGAGGTGGCCCAGGTCGTGCTCGACTGGGTCAGCTCACTGGCGAAACAACCGCGTCCTCGGGGTTGAGGTCCTCGAGCTCTTGTCGGGCGGTTTCCGGATACGCCGCGATAATCAGGATGACGAGCAGGGCGGGGCCGAACGCCAGGGTAGCCAGCGCCGGCCCGATGGTGCCGATGGCGCCTGACAGGGCGCCGACGACGACGAGGCCGATAACGCCGCCGGCCGCGTAGATCAGCCCGATCAGACCGGTCGACCGGCCGCGAAGCGTGGTGGGGAAGAGCTCAGGACCGTAGACGGCGAGCGCCGGCGCGACGCCGTAGCTCACCAGGCTGTCGGCGATCCCCCAGACCCAAAGCATCCAGTTGCGGGCGAAGTACGAACCGAGTGCAGTGACGATCCCGAGGCCCACGCCAACGGCCGCGACCACGCGCCGGCCGCGAGTGTCGGCCAGCCGGCCCCCGATCAGGACGCCGAGGCCCCCGATCGTGCCGCACACGAGGGAGAAAACGCTGATGCGGGCGGCCGAAAAATGTCGCTCCGTCCTGAGGAATTCATTCTGGAACTGACCCGATGGCGTGGCGAACAGAGCGAAGAGGAACCCGCCCGCGCACAAAAGCAGCAGCCGCCTTCGATGGCGCTCCCGGGCACTGTTCGCAAGCCCGCCCGGCCGATCCGGCCGAGCAGGCCGGGAAGACGGTCCAAGCCGATCGAAGCGGCGGCTCTCGGGCAGATGGCGGCTCGCCGATGCGATCAGCGGAAGGAACAACAGCCCGAGTGCATACAACCAGCGCCAGCCACCGACGCCGCCGTCCGCCAGGGGAAGGGCCATGGTTGCGAGGCCGGCGCCCAGTCCGAAGGTCAGGGTCAGCACGCCGAGCGCCCACGCCCTCGAGCCGGCGGGCATCTCCTCCGCCGCCATGACCCCGATCAATACGAGCAGGGCGGCGACGAGAGCCACGGCCCCGACCTGGGTGATGGTGAGCCAGACGAGCGACGGGGCGAACGCCCCGAGCGCGGTCAACAGGGAAGCACCGGCGGCCGTTAGCAGGATGACCTGGCGTCGGCCTCTGCGATCCGCCAGCAGCAACAGGCCCAGCGCCAGCACGACATTGACCCGCACGACTCCCAGCGCGATGCCTTGCCCGGGCTTGCCGACACCGAACTCCTTGGCGGCGTACGTCATGGTGAGGCTGAGAAGAGCACCCAGGTAGCCGACGACCACGGCCAGCGCGCACAGGGTGGCCAGCACGACTGCCGCTCTTCGCCCCAGTCGTTCCGGCGGAGCCCACCATGGCTGGCCGCTGGACGGCTCGACCGGCCGCGCCGCCCAGCGGAGCGGCAGGGCGAAGAGCCACGAGAAGTAGGGCAGGCCCAGCTGGAAGTCGACGACCTGCTGGACCCGTACCTGGCCATCACCGTTCGGCGCCGTCGTCACCGTCCGGCGGTAGGAGCGAGCGGCTCCGTCGGCTTGCTCGAACACAAAGGCGTCGCCCGGCACCCGTTGCTCGGCGATGAGACCGTCCCGGGGCTGCAGGATCTGGGCAAGCTGGCTCGGCAGGACGACCGCCTCGGCTTCAGCTCGCACTCACCGGAGCCTAGGACGAGCGGTCACCTCGCCGGTCGTCGCCCTGGCCTGTCGCCAGACCACAGCGGCCCGTGGACGGGGCTGCCAGGAGATGACCGAGGGAGCGAGGTCCAGCGACCATACTGGTGCTTCGTGACCCAGATCGTCGTGCGATCCAACGGACCTCTCGAGGGGTCGGTCAGGGTCAGCGGAGCCAAGAACTCCGCCCTCAAACTGATGGCGGCGACCTTGCTGGCCGAGGGTGAGTATCGCCTGCACAACGTGCCGGCGATCACCGACGTGGACACCATGACCGAGCTGCTCATCTTCATGGGCGTGGAGGTGACCCGATCGGGGCGGGACGAGCTTGTCTTGCGCCGCGGACCGGATTGCGGGACAGAGGCGCCGTACGAGCTGGTCGAGCGAATGCGGGCTTCGATCGTGGTGCTCGGCCCGCTCCTCGGACGGGTCGGTCATGCTCGCGTCGCCATGCCGGGGGGCGACGACTTCGGCTCCCGGCCGATCGACATGCACCTCGGCGGTCTGGAACAGATGGGTGCAACCTTCCAGATCCGCCATGGCTATATCGAGGCCACCGCCGACCAGTTGCTGGGTGCTCGCATCGTGCTCGAGTTCCCGAGCGTGGGGGCGACCGAGAACCTCCTGCTGGCCGCGGTGCTGGCCAAGGGGACAACCGTCATCGAGAATGCCGCC
>JBPYFF010000529.1:0-5059 GCA_051984455.1 Acidimicrobiales bacterium
CGTAATCGTCCCTCAACGACCGGTGAGAGGCGGTGAGGAGGGGACCGATCGACGCCACGCCCCCCTCGTCCTCCGGGCCGCGCAGGCGACTCACCGTGGCCAGGACACGGGCGTTCTCGGTGACCACGTGCCGGACCCGCCGAACGAGGACTGCGTCATTCAACCGTCCGCGGGCTGCGTCAAGGTCGCGCTCGGACACGTCGCGGAGCGACCGGACACCGAGCAGCCGGGCGGCCTCCTCGCACGCCCGCCGCCGCTCGGCGTAGGCGCTGTCCACCAGCGCATGGGGCGCATTGGTATTGATGATGACCAGGGTGAGGTCAGCGCGGGCGGGAGAGAAGGGCACCGGTTCCGCCTGCAGGCTCCTCGTGTCGAGAAAGATGGCGTGGCCGGCCACGCCCGTCATGGAAGCCATCTGGTCCATCACGCCACACGGGACCCCGACGAAGTCGTTTTCCGCCGTACGGGTGATCCGGGCAAGTTCGACGTCAGAGAAGCCGAGCCCCCCCAGGGCGTCGAGTGCGACTGCGACTGCGCATTCGATCGCAGCCGACGACGAAAGGCCTGCCCCGGCAGGCAGGTCGCCGTCGATGAGCAGTTCCCCGCCCGGCAGCGCACGCCCGGTTGCTTGCAAGGCCCAGGCGACCCCCCCGACGTAGGCGGCCCAGCCGTCGATGTGGCCGGGGCGGAGGTGGTCGAGGTCGATCGTCACCGTCTCGCCGGGCCGCTGGCGCGAGGCAGCGGTGAGCGTGCGGTCCCGCTGGTCGGCGGCCGCCGCGGCCGCCACGGTCACACCCTCCCGGATGGCGATCGGGAGGACGAAGCCGTCGTTGTAGTCGGTGTGCTCGCCGATGACATTGACCCGGCCGGGCGCCCGCCAGAGCCCATCGGGCCAATGGCCGGTCGCGGCCGCGAAGTCGTCAGCCAGCGACACTTCGCTGAAAGACGCGGAAGGCTCGATGCGCCCGCGCTCCGGCCGTCCGGGCGTAGAAGCGCTCGGGCCCGACCCAGGAGATCTCGGCCGAGGTATACCCATCGGCCGCCAATCCTTGCAGGGCCACCCCCAGGGTCCCGGTGCCGATCCCCCTCCGGTTGCGGCCCTCTCGCAGATCCGGCCTGGTGGCCATAGGACCAAACCAACCCTCACGGGTCACCGACCAACAGGCGAAGCCGAGCAGCTCACCCGCCTCGAACCAGACCGCGCATTTGGGGCTCACTTCGTCAAACGACCAGCGTGCCTCCGTCTCCCAGTGGGCATAGTGCGTCCGGCAAAAGCCGGCGACGTGGTCGACCTCATCCGGTCGAGCCATCCGGGCCCGGCCGGTCGGAAGCTCGACCGGCAGGTCGACGATCTGGTTGACCGCCCACATGACCTCGTGGTAGCCGCGGCCGGTCAGGAACGTCTCCATGGTCGTGAGGCCCAGTTCGACGCCAGGCCACAGGTAGCCAGGGGCGGACAGGCCGAAGATGACGTTGCGGCAGCCGTTATCCGCCGCCCATCGCTGGCCCGCATCGAGGAGAGCGGCACCGATGCCCCTCGCTCGCGCCCCGGCCGGGACGGCGAGGAACTTGACGGAAGCCGAGCCCCAGCACGGTACGACAACCATGGCCCCTTCGCCGCCCGGCCCGAGCCAGCACATCTGGTCGTGGTCACGGCGCAGTGAACACTGGATGTCGCGCACCGTCGGTGGGTCGAGATCGCACCAGGCCGACAACTCGCTCGCCCGTTCGAGCAGCACCTGGGGCTCGACCAGCGTCACCCCCACCGACGGCTCGCTCACGAGCGGTACCGCGTCAGCAGTCGCTCCAGCCAGCCGACACTGTCGGACAGGCCGCCCGGCCGGTTGCGGGCCAGCCACAGGGCGCGATGGCGATCCAGCATGGGCTCCAGCCGGCCAGCCAGCTCACGGCGGGTGGCGGGCGGTACACCGCTCAGGCTGCCATCGGCCCGCAGACGGGCCTGACCGTCGAGGCACAGCAGCACCAGGAGGTCGGCGCTGGCTCGAAGCTCTTCCACGATCAGGGCGCCGTCGTCGCGGCCAGCTCGGGCAGGGCCGAGGGCGTCCGCGGCCTCAGTGATCACCTCCTCGGCTCTGGTGAAGTCAGACGCGGTCAGCCCTGACGTGGGCCCTTCTCCGAGCGTCATGCCTGGCTGGTACAGGGGGAGGCAAAGGATCGACATGTTGGGAACCTGAACCTCGACGCTCCGGTGGGCGTCACCGAGTGACAGCACCGTCCGGCCAAGGACCGCCGAGGGATCGTCGAAGCAGTGGACGTCAAGCGCGGCCGCCAGGCGCTCGCCGTCGAGGTCGGCGTTCGCCGCCAGGCACCACGCGAACGCTGCGCCCGCCGCCAACCCGGGCTCGCTCGCGGGGAGGTACTGAAGGTGTCCGAAGTCGCCCCAATCGGTGTTGAGCACGCCCGTCGCGCCGGTCGCGAGCGCCGCTTCGACCGCAACCCGGTTGTTGCCGATGGCGTTGCTGGCCCGACCGACAAGGCTGAGCCAGTAGGAGGTGCCGGGGCACAGCCAGAACGGCCGGCCGGTCGCGGCCAGCGCCTCGGCTCGAGAGCCGAACGGCCACCAGTCCTCGTAGCCCCACTCGCAGATGGTTATCCCGTCGGGAAGCTGGCCGGCCGCACCGGCGTGGTTGGCCAGGATGTCGCCCCACATCAGGACGTCCCGTCCCGCCGTCTCGGGGGCGGCGCGCAGCCGCCGGATGTAGTCCTGGTAGTCGTCGATCCGGTCGGCGCTGAGTTCCCACGGCTCGTCGAGGCCGACGTGGACCCGGTCGCTGGAGAAACACGGAAGGAGCTCGGCCAGCAGGGAGCGCACCAGATCGAGCGACGCGGGATTGGCCGGATCCATCGTCGTAGGCGGCCACCAACGCCCGCTTTTGCTCGTGTGACCTTCCGGCCGAATGGCCAGGGGCCGGTAGCGGTCATGCTGGAGCCAGCGCTGCATGTGACCCAGGCAGTTCTGGTTGGGGACGAGCTCGACGTGCCGGTCAGCACAGAACCGGTCCAGCTCCTCGATCTCCTCGGACGTGAAAGGGCTGGCGTCCGCCCAGACTTCGGCGTGGTCGCGGTAGGCGAAGGTGTGCTCCATGTACAGCTGCAGCTGGTTGATCTTCCAGCCGGCCAGGCGGTCGACGAGGGCCGTGAGCGTGGCCATGGTCGGGACCTTGTCGCGGGACACATCGAGCATGACGCCACGGATGGCCAGGTCCGGCCAGTCTTCGATCACGCCGGTTGGAAGGGACCCGTCCTCCCGCAGCCGTCGCACCTGTCGGAGCGTGGCCTCGCCGTAGAACCGGCCGGCGTCGTCGGCCGACGACAGGAAGACGCCCGAGGAAGTCAGCTCCAGCCGGTAACCCTGGGCAGGCAGGGCGGAATCGGTGCGGAGCTCAATCCTTTCACCCGCCGCCACTCCCCTGTCGTCCAGCTCGACGGAGCGGGGGCGGGGCAGGAGATTCATGCTGTGGGAGGCTATGACGGCGGTGACGAACTAGCGAGAGCCAACGCGGGCAGGCAGCTCACCGGCCTCGATCCGCCGGCGCACTTCTTCCCTGACCGCGTCGAGGTCGCCAGGCCAGGTGATGCCCAGCCACCGATCAGCCACCGGAAGGACGGCAACGTCGGTGACGTCGAGCATGCCGGCCACCACCGCCGGCAACCGGGCCTCGCCGGGCGCCACCCGGGCGCTGAGCGCCGGCTCCAGGAGCGACCAGATGGACGGCCGGAAGCCGAACGCGTTCATCGACACCAGCTGGCTGCTGTCGACTTCCGCCGCATTCGTCCCGTCGAGTGGCCGGGCGAGGAAGCGCCGACCGTGACGCGCCACGTCCGACTCCACCAGGCCAGCCAACATCCCGTCTGGCCGTCGCTGACAAAGAGCGCGGGTGACAGCAGCGGAATGGGGAAGGAGCGTCGCGGCCAGCGGAAGGGCGACCAGCGCGTGGATGGAGCCCCGGCGGCTCAACCAATCGTGGAGAGCGGTGAGGGCGGGCCGGCCGTAGAGATCGTCGGCGTTGATCACCGCCAGCGGCTGGTCGCCGACGGCATCTCGGGCACAGAGGACGGCGGGGGCAGTTCCGCCGGGCTTTCCACCCGACGAGGTGGCCTGAGTGACGTGACCGATGGATGCCCGACCGGCCCAACAGCGGTCCAGGTGGGCCATGATCGGCTCTTCGATCTCGGACCGAACCACCACGACGACTCGGCCAAAGCCGGCTGTCAATGCGTTGTGGATGGAGTAATCCATGAGCGTCTCACCGTTGGGCCCGACCGGCGCCAGCTGCTTCACATCGCCGAAGCGCTCGCCCAGACCGGCTGCCAGCACCGCGAGCGCAATCCCGTCCACCACGTATCCAGCCTGACACGAACGGAAACGACCGAAGGCCAGTAGCGTGGCGAGAGTGAGTGAGACGTGCACCCATCTTGATCAGATAGAGGACGTCGATCCGAGCGGGAACGGCTGTGTCGAATGCCTGCTCATGGGGAGCCGGTGGGTTCATCTTCGGCGATGCGCCTCCTGCGGCCACGTTGGCTGCTGCGACTCGTCACCGAATCGGCACGCCACCGCCCACTACCACTCCACGGGGCATCCGCTCGTGCAGTCGTTCGAGCCGGGTGAGGACTGGTATTGGTGCTACGTCGACGACCTGGCCTTCGAGTTGGCGGGCGAAGGTCCGAGCCCTTCTCACACGTAGTCGACCCTGGAGGACCGATGCAGGACAACCAGATCATCAGCACCATTGACAGCCTGGTCGCAGAGGAGCACGAACTCCGGAAGCAGCATGAGCAATCGCCGCTCAGCGAGGCCGATCTTGGCCGGCTGCGAGCAGTCGAGGAGTCACTCGACCAGTGCTGGGACCTCCTCCGGCAGCGACGGGCGCGCCGTGAGTTTGGTCAGGACCCGGACGCGGCCGCAGCCCGGTCCACCAGGGTGGTCGAGCACTACCGGCAATAGTTTTTCAGGCCGGTTCGCCGTTCGCCGACCTGCGACTTTGCCGGGAAAGAGGCCTCTACCTGCGGTTTCGTGTGTCCTCCGTTGTGCGCC
>JBPYFF010000530.1:0-2907 GCA_051984455.1 Acidimicrobiales bacterium
ACGGCCCGGACGGCCATTGATGACGCCCGCGACATCGCCGCGGCCACTCTCGGCGTGGACGCCGGTGGCATCGTCTTCACGGGTGGCGGGACCGAAGCCGACAACCTCGCCATTCTCGGCGTCACCGCCCGCCGACCCGGTCCGGTCGTCTGCACCGCGATCGAGCACCATGCCGTCCTCCATGCGTCCTTGCAGGCTTGTCTCCATGCCGGCGACGCGGCCGGCACCCGCGTCGTTCCCGTCCACCGCGATGGGACAGTTGATCTCGATGCTCTGGAGTCGGTGCTGGACGAGACCGTCAGCGTGGTGTCGATCATGCTGGCCAACAACGAAGTGGGCACCATTCAGCCGCTCGGCGACGTCGCCCGCCTGGTCCGCCGCCGCTCACCCCGGGCGGTGCTGCACACCGACGCCGTCCAGGCCTTCCCCTGGATGGACCTGGTTGAAGCAGCTCACCCGGCCGACCTCATCTCGATCAGTGCCCACAAGTTCGGGGGCCCTCAGGGCGTGGGCGCACTTGCCGTCAGAGGAGACGTCGAGCTCACCCCCATCCTCCATGGCGGCGGCCAGGAACGGGACCGTCGCAGCGGCACCCACAACGTGGCCGGCATCGTCGGCATGGCCGCCGCGATGGAGGCGACAGTCGACAGCCGCCAGGAGACGGCCGTGCGTGTGGCCCGGCTCAGGGATCGCCTGGTCGACCAGCTCCTGGCCACGATCCCCGGCGCGACCGAGACCGGGGACCGAGGCCGCAAGATCCCGGGCAACGCCCACCTGTGCTTCGAGGGCGTGGAAAGCGAGGCGCTCCTCATCCTGCTCGACGACGCGGGTGTGTACGCGTCGGCCGGCTCGGCCTGCGCCAGCGGGGCGATGGAACCAAGTCATGTGCTGACCGCGATGGGTGTGCCGAGGGACATGGCGCTTGGCAGTCTGCGTCTCTCGCTCGGCCCCACGACGACAGAGGACGACGTCGACCTGGCGCTCAAGGTCGTCCCTGACGCCGTCTCCCGTTTGCGCGAGGTGTAAGCAGTGCGCGTGCTGGTCGCCATGTCCGGTGGCGTCGACTCGTCGGTTGCGGCGGCCATCCTTCACGACGACGGCCACCAGGTCGTGGGGGCGACCATGAAATTGTGGGGCGGCGAGTCCGATTCCGGCTGCTGCTCCGTCGCCGACGTCGAGGACGCCCGCCGGGTGGCTCAGCAGCTGGGAATCGCTCACCACGTCTTCAACTTCACCGACGACTTCGAACGCAGCGTCGTCGAGCCGTATGTTCGCGAGCACGCGGCCGGCCGCACGCCCAATCCCTGCGTGGCCTGCAACCGCGACCTGAAGTTCGACCGGTTTCTTCGCCGAGCAAGTCAGCTCGGCTTCGATGCGGTGGCAACCGGCCCCCACGCCCGCATCACCGGCGCCGTCGACGGCCGCTACGAGTTGCGGCGGGGCGCCGACCAGGCCAAGGACCAGTCGTATGTCCTTCACATGCTGACTCAGGCCGAGCTCGCCCGGGTGCTGTTGCCGGTCGGCGAGCTCACCAAAGGACAGGTTCGTGGGATGGCCGGTTCCCTCGGGTTGAGGACGGCCGCCAAGCCGGACAGCCAGGACGTCTGCTTCATCACCAAATCCGGGGGGAGGGAGGCGTTTCTGGGCGCCCGTATCGACCTGCATCCGGGCCGGTTGGTCGACGTCGCGAGCGGCCAGGAGGAGGGAAAAATTCCGGCCATTGAGCTCGTCACGGTCGGTCAGCGGCGGGGCCTCGGTGATCACTACCCCGGGGCGCCGCGGCGCTACGCGCTCAACGTCGACGTGGCGGGGGCGACGGTCACCCTCGGCTCCATTGACGACCTCCTGGTCGATCACGTCTCGCTCCGCGACGTCACGTGGGTCGACAGCCCCGTCCCGTGGGGCCGGCCAGTCGAGGTGCAGATGAGCGCCCACGGCCGGCCGGTGCAGGGCATGCTCGAATCCGGGGACGTCGTGCGGTTCCCGCTCCGCCAACGGCGGACGGCGCCCGGTCAGAGTGTCGTCATGTACGAGGGCGACAGGGTCCTCGGCGGGGGGATCGCACGATGATTGCTAGCCGACCGGGACCCGCCGCCGCTCGGCTTCGCGAATGACCTGTCCGGGTCTGGTCGGTACGACTCGCAACCTGGCCGCGTTGGCCGATTCGCCGCCCAGCTTGCCGGGTCTTACGAGCATGAGCAGTACCGGCTCGAGCAGCAGGAGTTCCAGGGCGAGGCCGGGCGCTCGCTGACCCAGGTCGAGGGCGTCACCTGCCGGGCTGCCGGGATCCCTGTGCGCAGGTCGCATCGTCGCGATGCTCTTGCGGGTAAACAGCACCGGGTCGATGAGCGCCAGCGGGTCATGCAGAACCAGGCCGGCCGGGACGAAGACGAGCCAGCGTTGCGACAGTCCGTGCAGGGACCGGGCCAGGATGACGGCGACCGGCACGCCCGCAACAAGGACAATGGCCCCCGCCAGCCACGCCCGGGCGGCAAGCAACAGCGCCGCGGCTGCCGGTGCGCCCATGGTGATGACCCACGCCAGCTCCAATGGACCGATCAGCAACGGGCCGGGAGCCCGCAGGAGGTAACGCCGCTCATTCGGATAGGCGGACCCATTGACATACATCAGGCCGGTTGCTGGCGCCATGGCGATGGCGAAGGCGAGCAGTGTGCTGGCTACCGCGCCAGCGGAGGCGAGCGCAGAGGGGCGGTTGGTGATGGCCGCAGTCGCGGCGGTGATCACTGCAGCCGGGGCGGTGAGCCGGAGCGCGGTCAAGCCGATGGGGTGAGGAACCAGCGTCCCGAGCAGCACCGCCGCCCAGCCCGCCCACAACAGGGCCACGGCGGTGACTCGAACCGGCTCGCTATCGGGGTGAAGGGCGGACCCATAGGCGGGGCCGGCCGT
>JBPYFF010000531.1:0-2915 GCA_051984455.1 Acidimicrobiales bacterium
GAGTGGGGTGCTGATCCTGGGCCATCCGCCCGGCGGCGGTGAGCAAGGTGGCGAGAAGTCGGGCGGTGGCTCGACAGGCTCGAATGTCGAAGGTGTTGGCGGCTGGATCACCGTAAAGGTAGTGCCGTCGAACGTCCCGACCAGGTGATAGGTGCCCCAGGTGATGCCTTCCAGGCTGGTGTGACCGGTGACCGTGGACCAGTCCCATCTAGCGATGGGCGGTCCGTCACATTCGGGCGGCATGATGGCCGGCTGTGGACCGGTGCACAGCTCGGGCCCATGGCTCGTGTTCGACAGAACCATGGCGTTGACCTCATACCCCTGCTGTGGGCCGGGCGTTGAAGAGGGCAAACTTCTCAGGGCAATTGAAGACCCGCAGCCAGCCATCGCCGCGGTCGCAGATGCCGCAATCGCCACTGCCGTCAAAGGGCGAGGAACCATGTCAGTCTGACGGTTGCTACCCCCCGGTCGGTTCCCGCGCCTATCCCGAATCCTGTGACGCTGCGCCCGGACCAGCTGTGCTGCATACTGCCGGGATGGCACAACCAGAGTTCGGTGGCGTTGTTGGCTCGACGTGGCGGGACTCGGTCCCCTGGTGGCCGGCCGATCCGAGTCCACCGCCCGGCGCACCGAATGTCATGTTGATCGTGCTCGACGACGTCGGCTACGCCCAGCTCGGCTGCTACGGCTCCGACATCGAGACGCCCAACATCGACGGACTGGCGTCCAACGGAGTTCGGCTGACCAACTTCCACACCACCGCCCTGTGCTCTCCCACGCGGGCCTGCCTGCTGACCGGCAGGAACCATCACTCCTGCGGTATGGGCCGCATCACCGACCTTGCCATGGGCTATCCCGGTTACTACGGGCGGATTCCCCGAGCCCACGGCTTCCTGCCGGAGATCCTCGGCACCGTTGGCTACCTGCCGTGTGCGGTAGGGAAGTGGCACCTGACACCCGAGGACGAGACGCATATGGCGGCGCCCCGAGACAGCTGGCCGTGCGGGCGGGGCTTTCAGCGCTGGTATGGCTTCCACGGGGGCGAGACTCACCAGTTTGCCCCCGCTCTCTTTCAGGACAACCACAGCGTCGGCCCGACGGACAGGCCGGTCGACACCTATCACCTCTCCAGGGATCTGGCCGACCGAGCCATTCGGTATCTCGGAGAGCTTCGTTCCATCGAGCCGGAGAAGCCCTTTCTGCTGTACTTCGCCACCGGCGCCTGTCACTCACCTCATCACGCCCCGCGGGAGTGGATCGAGCGCTTTCGGGGCCGATTCGACCAGGGCTGGGATGCCTGGCGAGAGGCCACCTTTGCCCGGCAGCAGGCGATGGGGCTGCTGCCGGCGGGTACCGACCTTTCCCCTCGTCCGCCGTGGGTGCCGGCCTGGTCCGACCTGGGCGCCGACGACCGCGGCGTGGCGGCTCGGTTCATGGAGTGCTTCGCCGCTTACCTCTCGTACACCGACGAACAGATCGGCCGGGTTCTCGGCTTCATCGATGAGCTGGCCGAACGCGACAACACGCTCGTCATCCTGGTCTCTGACAACGGTGCCAGTGCCGAGGGTGGCGTCCAGGGTTCGATCAATGATGTCCGCTTGTGGAACGGCGACCCGGCCGGGCGCCGAGAACTTCGCGCCCGCGTGGACGAGCTCGGCGGGCCAACAGCGCACAACAACTATCCATGGGGATGGACGATGGCAGGCAACACCCCGTTCAGACGCTGGAAGCGGGAGGTTCACGAGGGCGGGGTCGCCGATCCGTGCATTCTGTCCTGGCCGGGGCGGCTGTCAGCACGGGATGAGATCCGCCACCAGTTCGCTCACGCCATCGACGTCCTGCCGACCATTCTGGAGCTCACAGGAGTGCAGCCGCCGAAAGAGATCGCCGGTGTGGCACAGACGCCGATCGACGGGACGAGCTTCGCATATTTGCTTGACGATCCCGGCGCGCCAGGTCGCCACACCACCCAGTACTTCGAGATGTTCGGCAGTCGCGCCATCGTGCACGACGGATGGAAGGCCGTGACCTTCAAGCCGATCGGGGCTATGTACGACGATGGACTCGATCCCGATGCGCCCTTCGAGGAGGACATCTGGGAGCTGTATCACGTGGATGAGGACTTGTCCGAGTGCTACGACCTGGCCGATAAGGATCCCGACAAGCTGGCCGACCTGCAGCGCATCTGGTGGGACGAGGCCCGCAAGTATCAGGTCCTTCCCCTCGACAACCGCCCGGCGGCGGCGCTGTTTTCGCTCCGTCGGACCTTCGGCGACCGGGATCGATACGTGCTCTGGCCGAACGGCGGTTCGATTCCTGAACGAGTAGCGCCCAATGTCCGAAACCGTCCGCACACGATGCTCGCGGAGGTCGACGTGCCGGAAGGTGAACGGGTCGAGGGCATACTGCTGGCCATGGGCACAGGACTGGGCGGATGGTCGTTCCACGTGGTCGATGGTCGACTGCGTTACGTGCACAGTTATCTCGGCAGGGAGCGCTCTGTGGTCACTTCTGACGCGGTGGTGCGGCCAGGGGCTCACCAGCTGGGTTTCGAGTTCCTGACCCAGGGAGATTTCAAGGGCGAGGGCCGGCTGACGATCGACGGCGCCGAGGTTGGACGGGGTTTGATCTCGCCGACGGTTCCTATCCGCTACTCGATCACGGGGGCCGGTATGACATGCGGCTGGGAACTCGGCCCCCCCGTCGGGGATGGTTACCAGGCACCCTTCCGTTTCAACGCTGATCTACGTCGCGTGGTGCTGACCATCGGAGGCCAACCCCATCGAGACCCCGAGGCGGAACTGGGCGCGATCTTGTCTGAGCAATAGCACGCCGACGTTCTCTACTGGAGGTGTGCTGGTGTCTCTAGAGAACCAACGCTGGCCGCTGCGCATGAGATGGGACGCGCCTCTCAT
>JBPYFF010000532.1:0-3253 GCA_051984455.1 Acidimicrobiales bacterium
AGTCGAGCCCCCGGTCCTCGGCGTACTTGCGGGCCAGATCCAGGTGCTCCCACTGCATCTCGAGCGCAGTCATGGTGCGGCCGTCCGCCAGCTCGAGCGGCCGGTTGAGCGTCAGGTCATACGACACGCGGCGCATCGACTGAACAGGGTTGGCCAGGGTGTAGTCACGGTCGCCGGCCTTGACGAACCAGTCGTCCTCGATCAGCGAGAGCACCAGCGCCGTCGCCCCGACCTTCAACAACGACGCCACCTCGGAGAGATTGGCGTCGCCGACGATTACATGCAGCCGCCGGTATTTCTGGGCGTCGCAATGGGGCTCATCCCTGGTGTTGACGATCGGCCGCTTGAGGGTCGTCTCGAGGCCCACCTCTTCTTCGAAGAAGTCGGCTCGCTGCGTCAACTGGAAGGCGACATCGATCCCGCCGGTCGATGAGGCCTCGGTACCCACCTTGCCGGCACCGGTGTAGATCTGCCTGGACACGAAATGAGGCATCACGTACTGAACGATGCGTGCAAACGGCACGGCGCGATCCATGAGATAGTTCTCATGGGTGCCATAGGAGTTGCCCTTGCCGTCAGAGTTGTTCTTCAGCACGACGATGCTCTGGCCGGGCGGGAGGATGCGGGCGGCGGCTTCCACCGAACGGGCGAGGATTCTCTCCCCGGCCTTGTCGTAACGCACCGCGTCGAGCGCGTCCGCGCACTCTGGTGTCGAGTACTCAGGATGGGCGTGGTCCACGTAGTAACGGGCGCCGTTGGTGAGCACCGCGTTGACGAGGTGCGTCTCCACCTCGGGGGGCATGGCACCTTCCCGGGCGAAGCCCCGCGCGTCCTTGCCCGGCGTCTCGTCCTCGAAGTCCCACTCGACCCGGCGGGCCAGGTCGGCGACATAGGCGTTGATCAACGCAGACGAGGCCGCGATCGGATTCGGGTCGGCCGAACCTCTGACGATGATGCCGTACTCGGTCTCCAGCCCAAGCACCTTGACGATGGCCACGAATCGACCTTATCCCCGGCCGGGACGCCAGGGCGCCACTTCGGTACAAGCGGATCGAAACGTCACACCTCGGTCCCTCGACTCACCCCCGCCGGGCGCGCCACCGAAGGGTCGGCCACCTGCCGTCCCGCTTCCCCTCTCGCTACAGGTATTGACCTGTGGCCACGCGCTCGATCGCCCTTCCACCGGTCGTTTCCTTACCCTCGGAGACCAGCGTTCGCACATAGACGATCCGCTCGCCCTTCTTGCCCGAGATCTTGGCCCAGTCGTCCGGGTTGGTCGTATTGGGCAGATCCTCGTGCTCCTTGTACTCCTGTTTGATCGAGGCGACCAGGTCCTCTGTCCTGACGCCCCGACCCTGGCCGGAAATGGCTCGCTTGATGGCGAGCTTCTTGGCCCGGCGGACGATGTTCTCGACCATCGCCCCGGAGGCGAAGTCCTTGTAATACATCGTCTCCTTGTCGCCGTTCTGATAGGTGACCTCGAGGAACTGGTTGTCCTCGTCGGCCCGGTACATCTCGGCGACGGTGTCCTCGATCATGCGGCGGACGCACTTCTCTCTGTCGCCGCCGCCCATGGAGCGGACCTCATCGCTGTCGAGAGGAAGATCCGCGGTGAGGTATCGAGCGAAGATCTGGGCCGCCGCGTCCCGGTCGGGTCGCTCGATCTTGATCTTCACGTCCAGCCGGCCGGGTCGCAGGATGGCAGGATCGATCAGGTCTTCCCGGTTGGATGCGCCGATCACGATGACATTCTTCAACGTCTCGACGCCGTCGATCTCGGCCAGCAACTGGGGCACGATGGTGGACTCCATGTCAGAGGAAATGCCCGTCCCCCGCGTCCGGAACAGCGAGTCCATCTCATCGAAGAAGACGATGACCGGGACGCCCTCTTCGCTCTTCTCCCTCGCCCGCTGGAAGACCAGCCGGATCTGGCGCTCGGTCTCTCCCACGTACTTGTTGAGCAGCTCGGGCCCCTTGATGTTGAGGAAGTAGGAGCGCGCCTCCCGGTCGCCGGTGACCTCCCCCACCTTCTTGGCCAGAGAGTTGGCGACCGCCTTGGCGATGAGCGTCTTGCCGCAACCCGGCGGGCCGTACAGCAGGATTCCCTTTGGCGCCGGCAACTTGTGCTCCTGGAACAGCTCCCGATAGAGGAATGGCAACTCCACCGCATCGGTGATGGCCTCGATCTGGGTGTCGAGGCCGCCGACATCGGCATAGGAGATATCCGGGACCTCTTCCAGAACGAGCTCCTCCACTTCCGGACGGGGCAGCTTCTCCAGCAGCAGGCCGGTGCGGGAATCCATCAGCAGCGTGTCGCCGGCCCGGAGCTTGTCCGTCCGAAGGGTCTCGGCGATCTCCACGACGCGCTCCTCGTCAGCCCGGCCAACGATGATCGCCCGGGTGCCGTCCTCCAGCAACTCCTTCAGGGTCACGACCTCGCCCGAGACCTCGCTTCCCCGGGCCAGCACGACATTGAGGGACTCATTGAGGACGACCTCCTGGCCCCGCCGTAGAGGCGAGTCGGCCAACTCCGGGTGCAGAGCAACCCGCATCTTCCTGCCAGCGGAGAAGACGTCGATCGTGCCGTCGTCGTTGGTGCCCAGGAAGGTGCCGTACGCCGACGGCGGCTGAGTCAGCTTGTCAACCTCCTCGCGGAGGGCGGCGATGTGCTCACGGGCCTCCCGCAGGGTGTAGGTGAGCTTCTCGTTCTGAGAAACCGCTTGCTGCAGCTGGCCCTTGGTCTCGAGCAGCTTTTCCTCGAGTGTCCGCACCCGCTTGGGCGCGTCCTGCAACCGCCTGCGCAGGGTGATGACCTCTTCTTCCAGCGCTTTTCCCTGCTCCTGCAGTTCGGCTGTCTCACGCTCGTAGGCGGCGAGTTCTGATCGGTACTTGTCGGAATCGGAGTCGGCCACCGGGCACCTCCTTCCTTGGCGGCGACCATACCCCCTCTTTCGACGCAACCGCAGGACATTCGGATTGTTTTTCCCGGTGATGACCGTGAAAATTGACAACGCTGGGGTAGGCTCATTACGTTCGCAGAAGTTGGCTTTGGGAGTACTCCCCGAAGGAGAGGCGAAGGCACCCCCATGAAGGTCTGGATCGATCAGGATCTGTGCACCGGCGACGGGCTGTGCGAAGAGATCGCGCCTGCCGTGTTCACCCTGCTGGACGACGGCCTGGCGTATGTGAAAGAAGGCGAGAAGGTCTTCAGCGATCCCGGCGGGCCCGAGGGTCTGGCGAACGTCCCGGGGGG
>JBPYFF010000533.1:0-4810 GCA_051984455.1 Acidimicrobiales bacterium
GCCGTCAAGTCTTCAGAAAGGGTCGCCCATTTCATCCGACCTCCCCATCTCGCGTTCAGTCGGTTTTGGGCATCACCCAGGGCAGTGCTGTCAGCCCTGCTGGCATGGCCACTCCTGGCGTCTCTCACAAACACGTCGAGCGCGTGACAAGCGTTGGCGGCGGCAACATCGTAAGAATCCGGACTCGTGCTGCCCGCCCGGCTCGTGCCCGGCGACCCGCACGCGGCAAGAGCGCCAATGGTGCAACAAAGGGCGGCAATCCGCCACAAAGACCGAGCTGTCCCAATCACCGCCACTACGGCTTGGCCGGAATCCTGACGATCGGACGATGGGTCGGGGCCACCGGCGCCATCTGGTACTGGACGAATCTGCTTCCAGGAGCAAGTGCGGCCTGGCTCTTTACGATCTCGCGACCGAAGGAAATGAGAAATGCTCGTACGGTCGACAGTCGCTCGTCCATCGCATGCTGCCCGTTGAGACTGCCTCGTAAGTTCTTGACACCAGTGACGGGTCCAGGGGCCTGGACGTAGCCGCCAGTCGTATTGAGCATGTACAGGATGACGCGTTCGTAGTGGGTCGTGTCACCGAACTTGGTTGGCCAGATCCACCAGACGATGGTCCAATCTCCGTCCTTCTTCGAGGAATAGGAGAGGGCCTCTCCCGTCACGCCACCCCCTAAGCGGACCTGGCCCACATCACGCAGCGAATAGCCGTGGAATCGGTAGCAGGCCTCGACGCCGTAGGCGGAAAAGCTGCTGAGCTTGTTGGTGTTCACCACGTCAGCGACGACCGGAACGCTGCTGTGGAGATCTCCTCCAAAGCCGGCTTCCGCGTAACCGTAACGCCGCCAGGTGGAGCTCTGTCCGAACAGTGGCTTGGCCCAGTCGAAGCTAGTGATGTAGGACGCCCGCCAGCCATTCGGCGCCGCCGGGTTGTCACTGTAGGAAACCAGCTTGGGCTCGCCGGCCGCGTTGGCGACGAGGTCGTAGGAACGGAGTGTGCTGTTGTTTACGCCCAGGGTGATCCCGAGGGCTGCGACCACGGCTACTGCTGACAAAATGCGCGGCACGGCAAGCGTGGTAGCGGCCGCTTCACCGCTCGCGGGCGCCGGAGCTGCGGGCTGGCGGTCGAAGCCACCGATGCGGAGCCCGAACGGCCGCAGGAGCAGGATCATGAAGAGCACACCGAGGTTGAACAGCACGAGGCCTAGAAACGGATGGAACACGTTGATGGCCATGTGCTCGCCCCATGTGCGCCCGACCCAGAAGATGAAGAGGAGGCGAGAGATGTTCAGGGCCCAGAGCAGCAGAAGCCCTCCCACCAGCCACACCGTCTTGCGAAGAACCGGCCCCTTGACAATCGCCGCAAACGCGGTGCCGACGAGCAGAAACCCGACCATACCGTTCACGCCCGAGCAGGCGGAAACTACGCTGAGAGGGAATGGCTGTCCGTGGTGCGAGACCTGGAAGACGGTGTTGTTCCCGACTATCGGCTTTGCGACCGGAACGACACGTACTGCGGCCCGCAACAATCCGAGCGTGACGTTGGTAAAACTGTTCAAGACGTTGAGTAGCAGCAGCGTATACGGCACGGGCCAGGCCAGCAGCAGGTAGCCCACCGTGAGCTTCTGGCGCCAAAGGGCTCGCACGCCAAAGATGATCGAGATGACGCCGGCGACAAACAGCGGTAATGACAGCAGATCCATCCGCCAAACCCAGAACATGGTGGAGAGGCGTCTTGGTAGGAGGAACTCAATGGCCAGCGCAGCCGCCACCAATGGAAGGCCGACGATGTAGTCGACCTGCCGGTCGTGGATGGCGGGCTCCACCGCCTTCGGTCTGCTGTGTATGACGGCCAGTCCCAACGCGATGATCGGCACGAGACCGATGTAGGCCAAGGGCGTGTCGAGGTTGAGATTCTGAAACAGGCTGGAGAGCGAGTAGTGATAGGCGACCAGCACGGCGCCCAGGCAGACCGCCACCTGGATCCGGGTGCGGGTAGTAGCCGCGGCTGCCACCCATCGCTCTTCGATCTCCCGGCCCCAATCCCGCGCCGCGGCAGGCAGAGTCAGCCGCGCGACGCTCATGCATTCATCCAATCAGCAAGGCCTGAGGCGGGGCAACGCCCCTGGAACGACCTGGTCGAGAGTTCGCGACCTCGACACCTGGTGTTTGCCCTGTGTTCCTGAAAGAAGTCAGGCGAGCTGCTGGCGGCGATGGCGCCACGCCAACAGCAGTCCAATCGCGAGCAGGAGCAACCCGATCAGCAGAATGAGAAGGATCTTGGCTCCTGTGCTGGCGAGCCAGCCGCCGGAGGAACCTGAAGAGTGGGATACCGCCGACGCGCCGCTTCCGCTCGGGGAGCTGGCGGCGTCAGAGCCCGTAGTGCTGGGGCCAGGCCCGCTGGCGCCAGCCCCGTTGGCGCCAGGCCCGTTGCCGCCAGCCGCGTTGGCCCGAGCCCCTGCGAGCCCGGGCGGGCCCAGGCCTGGCACCGACGCCTGCGAGGTGGCGGGGTACCCGTGGGATGAGTCCGGCAGGACAATGCTGATGAACGCCTGGTCGGACGTCCCGTTGGTGTTACTTGACGAGATACGTAGCTGGCAAGTGCGAAAGGTCGGCAACCCGTTGTGGGGGTCCGGCTGTTTGGGCGACAGGCAGTTGAACAGCCCTTGCGGGCTGGCGCCACGAAAGACCGGGGCGGCGTAGTTGTGACTGGTTGAGAGAAATGTCACGTTGCCATGGGCGTCAGCGAGCGCGGCGGCGGGTGACGTTTCCGTATCGCAGTCGCCCGCGGGGTCCCATCCGGTCGCCGTCGGAGGAACGCCATCACACTGCTCGACGTACACCGGTTGTCCACGTGACCAGCCCGATCCGGCGATGGTAAACACAACAGGGTCGTCGTGGCTGTCGGCAGGAACGTGAAATGGGTGCTCAGGAGTGCCGGTCGGTGAAGTAATGCTTCCTGCCGCTGCCTGCCCACTTACGGCGACAGACATCGCCATGGCGCAGATAGCGGCGAGAAGAGTCGTTCTGATTCGCACAGGAGAGGGTCCTTTCCTGCTTGCAGAGGCGTCCTGGTCTGACACAATCCGTTCCGTGCGGAACGGCAACTCCCGACGGCCGCTTCTGGCCAGCGTCACCCTGACCTTAGCGGTCGCAGCCGGGTGCTCGGGCTCAGGCCATCACGCCCCTTCTCCAACGGCCACGGGATCCGTGGGTCAGGGCGGGGCCGACGTACTCGCGGCGTATCAGGCTCAGTGGACCGACTTCGAGGCCGCCGCCCGCGTCTTCCCGGTCGACCCGAACAACCCCACGCTGGCTCGACATATGGCCGGAAACCAACTCAGCCAGGTCCGCAACCAGTTGTCGATCATGCGGTCGCAGGGCCAATACATCCAGGGCCCGTTCGTGGACCTGAGCCGAGCCAGGGTCACGGGCGTCCAGCCGGGCCCGGGCGGAAGCGCGACCGTCGCCGATTGCGAACTGGATCCCAGCTATCTGGTGAGTGGCCCGAGTGGCCACGCGGTCAGCCATCCGTCGGGGGTCAGGAACCTCGTTCATGCCACCCTGCAACTCCTCGGGAGCCAGTGGAAAGTCACTGCTCTCAGGGTGCTGAACACGGGTTGCAAGAACTCCTAGAACCCCAAGGGGGGCACGGCCACGCCGTGCCCCCTTGGGAGTCGCCGATGCTGAAGCAGAGCTGCTCAGTGCTGAACGAGGCAGTTACTGCCTGGTGTTCGCAGCGCCGTGGGCACCGCGGTGAAGCCAGCTTTGCTGATCTGACTACTGATCTCCACCGAGTAGCTCTTGCCCTGCAAGGGGTCGGTCGCCTGACGAGCCGCACCCGAGCGGCACAGGAATCGGGTGTATTCCCGGACCGCTCCGCCCACGCCGCCGGTGGCTCCGAGGACTTGCAGGTCACAAATTGAGCCGGTGACGCCATTGAGGCACGCCACTGCTCCCGTCCCGATCGCCGGCCCCGGGTTGACGGTTTGGAGGAAATTGCACACCCCCGCACTCAACGGGCAGTCCGCGTCGGTCTTCAAGGTGACGTGGTAGAGCGTCCGCCCAAATGGATAGGCGTTGGTCCCGACTGCGCTCGTGGACGGGAGTGTGCCGGAGACCGGTGCGGCGACGATGGCGATATTGCTGCCTCCCGTCGGCGTGAAGCTCGAGGTGAACGGGAATGTGGTGAGGATGCCGAAGGAGCTCCACCAGATCCAGTTGTTGGGATTGTTTTTCGAGTTGGTGTCAGTCGCGGGCGCGATCCCACCGATGGTCAAAGCGACTCCGGTCGCGGACTGCGTGGCCGCGTTGGAGATGACGACCGTGGTCGAGTTGGTCACCGAGCTGATCACCGTATCGGCCGGGATTCCCGCGCCGCTGATCGTCTGGTTGACGTCAGCACCGCCGAAGTTAGCCGTCGCAGACGTTACCGTCGTCGTGCCGTTCTCGACGCCATCAGCGACCGACCGGCTGGCGTTGACCTGGTTGACGATCGGCTTTATGTCGTTCTCGAACGGATAGGTCGGGCTGCCCGTACCACCAACGATCCCGATCTGCGGCCGCACGCAGGCACCGTTGTCGATGTTGAAGCTGCTGTTTCCACCGGCCGACGCCAGGAACCCCTGGAAGGTTGCCTCGGTGCCCGAGGACGGGTTCATACCGAACGGCACGATCGGCGCACCCGCGTTGAGGCCCAGACCACTGAGGTCAGTGACCGAACCCCAGGTGGTGACGGAGCAGTTCCAGATGTTGTACATGTCCAGCGGCGTGAATTGCGTGCCGATCACAAAGGTGGCGGTGCCTGT
>JBPYFF010000534.1:0-3816 GCA_051984455.1 Acidimicrobiales bacterium
CCAGTCCCCGGAACGAGAGCATCGGGCCGAGATGGTCGCCTTCCGCGGTGTGGTTGTAGACGACGTCGAGGATGACCTCGATCCCGGCTTCGTGCATCGTCCGCACGAGAGCCTTGAACTCGTTGACTACCTCGTGTCCGGGGCGGGCGGCGTAGCCGTTGTGCGGCGCCAGGTAGCCGATCGAGTTGTATCCCCAGTAGTTGCGCAGGCCGAGCTTGGTCAGGCGGTGGTCGTGGATGAACTGATGCACGGGCATTAGCTCGACGGCGGTAACCCCGAGCTTGGTGAGGTACTCGATGGTGAAGGGATGGGCCAGCCCCGCGTAGGTGCCCCGCAGTTCGGGCGGAATACCGGGGTGACTTGCGGTGATGCCCTTGACGTGGGTCTCGTACACGACCGTCCGGTGCCAGGGCTTTCGGGGCGGCCGGTCGTGAGCCCAGTCAAAGTGCGTGTCGGCCACGATGGCTTTGGGCACGTACGGGGCCGAGTCCTCGTTGTTGCGAACGGTGTCATCTCCGCCCGGCTGGAAGGGATAGACGGCCGGGTGCCAGCGCACCTCGCCGTCCACGGCTTTGGCGTAGGGATCGAGCAACAGCTTGTTGCGATTGCAGCGCAGACCCCGCTTCGGGTCGTAGGGACCGTCCACCCGGAAGCCGTAGCGCGAACCCGGCCCCAGCCCTTCGATATAACCGTGCCAGATGTAACCGTCGATCTCCGGGAGCAGATGGCGGGTCTCCGCACCCGCGTTATCGAACAGGCACACCTCTACCCGCTCTGCGACCGAGGAGAAGACGGAGACATTGGTCCCGACCCCGTCCCACACTGCCCCCAGGGGGTACGGGTCGCCTGGCCATATCTCGGGCACGACCGGCGACGCTAGCGGCACGGCCAGCCCGGGCCGAGCGGCGGCGGCGCTCACCCCCACCAAAAAGCCACGACGATCACACCGTAAAGACCGATGAGCGCGACTCCCTCCAGCCACACATACTCACCGTCGTAGACGACCACCAGCGCCACGATGGTGGCGATGGCGAGCGCCGCGACCTGCAGGGGTGGGAACACCAGCGTGAGATGGGTTGGCCCGACCAACCTCGAGATCAGGACCAGGACCGGGGTCAGGAGCAGTGCGACCTGGAGCGAGCTGTTGAGGATGGTGCTCAGGGCGTAGTCGGGCCGGGCCTTCATGGCGAACCGGATACCGACCGCATGCTCCACCGCATTGCTGGCGAGGGCGACGATTACCAGTCCGGTGAAGGTCTCGGACAGGCCGAGACTCCGCGTCGCCGGTTGCAGCGCGCCCACGAACCAGTTCGAGGCGAACGCGGCACCGGCGCTTCCGAGGGCCAGGAGCAGTACCGACTGCTGGAGCGACCACACCGGAGCGGCCCGCGCGGGCGCGGCGCTCGCGCCGCTGCCGGCCGCGGCACCGCCTTGTAGCCAGAACGGGATGCTGAGCGCGTACACGACGACCAGGATCACCGCGGCGACATTGGAAAGTGCCACGGCGTGAGCGCCTGCGGGCGTATGCAGCCGTGAAGCCAGCGTCGGTACCAGCAGCGCGCTCACCGCGAGGAGCAGAAGGGTGCCGATTATGCGGGGGGACTCGGCGTTGAACCGCTGCACCCCGTGGCGCAGGCCGCCGGCGAGGATGGCGATGCCGAGCACGAGCAGGGTGTTGCCCAGCACCGAGCCGATCAACGCCGACCGCACCACTTCGACCAGGCCGCTCCTGAGGGCGAAGATGCCGACGAAGAGTTCGGGCAGATTGCCCAGCGTCGACTGGAGCAAGCCGGTTGCCGCCGGACCATACCGCTCACCGAGCTGCTCGCTGGCCTCGCCGACGAGTGCCGCCAGCGCGGCCAGGGCCGCGGCCGAGATCACAAACGTCGCCACGGTCTCCTGCCCCGCGGCGCGAGCGATGGCCGCCGCGATCATCAGACCGAGGGAGGCGCCGACGATCAGACGCTGGCCGCTCGTCAGCGAGCTCGGTCCCATACCGGCCGAGACGCTATCGGGGCGCGCTCGCCGGGTGGCGGTTCAATCCTTGGACGCGACCGGCAGATAGACCTCGCCGCCGGCGGCCTGGAACTCGGCTGATTTTTCCTTCATGCCGAGCTCGATCGCGTCGTCTTCGGAGACGCCGTGCGCGGCGGCGTAATCACGGACGTCCTGGCTGATCCGCATGGAGCAGAACTTGGGCCCGCACATCGAGCAGAAATGCGCCGTTTTGGCGGCCTGGGCCGGCAGCGTCTCGTCGTGGAAGGCTCGGGCAGTGTCGGGGTCCAGTGACAGGTCGAACTGGTCGTCCCACCGGAACTCGAAGCGGGCCCTGGACAGGGCGTCGTCCCAGGCCTGCGCCCCGGGATGACCCTTGGCCAGGTCCGCCGCATGCGCCGCGATCTTGTAGGCGATCACACCCGCCTTGACGTCGTCACGGTCGGGCAGGCCCAGATGCTCCTTGGGGGTGACGTAACACAGCATGGCCGTGCCGTACCAGCCGATCATGGCCGCACCGATGGCGCTGGTGATGTGGTCATAGCCAGGGGCGATGTCGGTGGTGAGGGGACCGAGTGTGTAGAACGGCGCCTCGTGGCACAGTTCCAGCTGGAGGTCCATGTTGTGCTTGATCTTGTGCATCGGCACGTGGCCGGGTCCCTCGATCATCACCTGGACGTCACGGGCCCAGGCCGTCTTCGTGAGCTGGCCGAGTGTCCGTAGCTCGGCCAACTGGGCCTCGTCGTTGGCGTCGGCGGTGGAGCCGGGTCGGAGGCCGTCACCGAGGGAAAAGGCCACGTCGTATGCGGCCATGATCTCGCAGAGGTCTTCAAAGTGGGTGTACAGGAAGTTTTCCTGGTGATGGGCCAGGCACCAGGCCGCGAGGATCGAGCCGCCCCGGCTGACGATCCCGGTCACCCGCCTGGCGGTCAGGGGGATATAGGCCAGGCGGACCCCCGCGTGGACGGTGAAGTAGTCGACGCCCTGCTCCGCCTGCTCGACGATGGTGTCGCGATAGACCTCCCAGGAGAGGTTTTCGGCCATCCCATCCACTTTCTCGAGCGCCTGATAGATGGGCACAGAGCCGATGGGAACAGGCGCGTTGCGGATGATCCATTCCCGGGTCGTATGGATGTCGCGGCCGGTCGAGAGATCCATGACCGTGTCAGCGCCCCAGCGTGTGGCCCATGACATCTTCTCGACCTCCTCGCTGATCGACGAGGTGACGGCCGAGTTCCCGATGTTGGCGTTGATCTTGACGAGGAAGTTGCGCCCGATCGCCATCGGTTCCGACTCGGGGTGGTTGATGTTGCTCGGGATGATGGCGCGGCCTCTGGCGACCTCGTCCCTGACGAACTCGGGTTCGAGCCCCTCCCTGATGGCAACGAATTCCATCTCCGGCGTGATGATCCCCTGAAGGGCGTAGCGCATCTGGGTGACGGTCCGCCCTGACCTGGCCCTCCGAGGCGGTCGGCTTGGACCCTGCCATTCCGTTGCCCGGCTCTGCCTTCTGATGGCCGCCCGACCATCGTCCCTGAGGGTCGCCGTCCGGCCTTCGTATTCTTCCGTGTCCTGCCTGGCGGTGATCCACGGCGCGCGCAGGGGAGGAAGCCCCGTAGCCGGGTCCGAGCCGGGGCCGCTGGTGTCGTACCGCCGGAACGGCGGGTTGGGAGCATCACCCGGCGAGTCGTGCAGCGGGACGTCACGGAAGGGCACCCGCACATCGTGCATCAGTCCCTGCACGTAGACCTTGCCGCCGGCTTCCGGTCGATCGGTCATCTGTTCCTCCCTCCACCGGCATTACCCGGATCAGGTTCAACG